>DATNOY010000552.1:0-7479 GCA_036703495.1 Coleofasciculaceae cyanobacterium | reverse complement strand
GTTTTGGGGCAACTACCAGTTCACTTTCAATACTCCGGTTACAGAGAACTGGTTTGGAAGGGAACAAATTGAGGGAACCGTCTGGAATTGCAAGCCCTGCAATTGCAAAGTCTGGAGAAACACTAACTCAGTCGTGTAGTTGAGATTTCCGACCTATGAGAATTGCTTTAGTTCATGATTACCTTACTCAGAGAGGCGGAGCCGAGCGGGTTTTTGAACTCCTGTGCAAACAGTACCCGGATGCTGATGTCTTTACCTCTCTATATGATCCCGATCGCACCATTGATCTGGGTGAACGCCTCGTTCAAACCACTTTTCTCCAACATATCCCTGGGGCCGCAAAGCACTTCAGGATGATGGCCCCGCTGTACTATCCTGCTTTCCGGGCGCTAGATTTACAAGACTATGATCTAATTATTAGCAGCAGCACGAGCTTTGCTAAATCTGTGCGCAAGCGTCCGGATGCCAAGCATGTTTGCTTTTGCCACAATGTCACTCGGTTTTTGTGGGACACCAAGACCTATTTACGGGAGTATGGGGATTACCGTCACTTTTATCCTCTGATCGAAAATATTTTTCGGATGATGCGCAGTGCAGATCTGAAATACTCTCAAGAGCCCGATCTCTATATTGCTAATTCCAGCGTTGTGGCCCGCCGCATTCAGCAGGTTTATGGCAAACGGGCGATCGTCGTCAACTATCCCATTGACAGCAAAAAATTTATTTTCTCTGATGAAAAGGATGATTACTATCTAGCTTCTGCCCGTCTGCTGCGCTACAAGCGTATCGATGTGATTGTGGAAGCTCTCAACTGGCTGGGCTTGCCACTGATTATTACGGGAGATGGGCCGGAACGCGATCGCCTAGAGGCTCAGGCCTTACCTAATATTCGTTTCGTGGGGCACATTAGCGATGAAGAACGGTGCCAGCTGATGTCTCGAGCCCAATCGGTGATTGTAGCCGCACTGGAAGACTATGGTTTAGTCCCCATCGAAGCGAATGCCAGCGGTACTCCTGTCATTGCCTATGGAGCTGGAGGCGTGCTAGATACCCAACTGCATGGGCAAACCGGCATGTTGTTTAAGCGACAAACCCCTGAAGCCCTGCAATCTGCTTTATTAGAAGCTCAAAAAATTACGTGGAATTACAAGCAGATTTGTGAGCATGCGATGAACCAATTTACAGAATCTGTGTTTTTCCATAAAGTTGAACGGATCATGGATCAGTTCTGCGGAATAGGTTAGATGTAACGCCAAGTTAAGCGAACCTGTGCAAATTGAGAGAGAGAGCAAACGTGACTGACAGCAACCTCAAACTCATCGCTGATGACGAACCAGGGTATGGGCAGATTTTTGCAGTCTTCCTGCGCCGTCGCTTCTGGCTATTGGGTATTTTGAGCAGCGTTGTAGGAATTTCCTTTGTGATGACGTCACTAGAAGAGCCTACCTACGTGAGCTCAATGCAGCTTCTGGTAGAGCCAAACTATCAAGGAAAACAGACGGTAGGCTCACAGATGAATTTAGATGATCAGTTCGCTGATACAAATGTTCAGATTGATGCAGCGACCCAGATCAGCTTAATGCAAAGCACTGGATTACTTCAAAAAGCGATGACATCGCTACGCAGCCAATATCCAGAAATTGATCCAGATAGTCCAAGCAGCGTCAGGGATTTTAAGTCATCCTTAACGGTTTCACCCGTTGAGGTGGCAGATGGCACCAAGGACAAGGGCGTTACTAAAATTTTCGAGATTAGCTACACCAGCAATGATCCGATAAAAACGCAGAATGTCCTCAAAACCATGCAGCGGGTTTATCAAGATTACAACTTGGAGCAGCAAAAGCTGCGCTTGACAAAAGGTCTGGCATTTATCGATGAACAGCTCCCCCAAATTGAGAACAAAGTAGAAAAATCTGAAAGTGCTTTGGAGCGGTTTCGCAGTAGTCAAGGGCTGATTGATCCAGAAGAGCAGGCTAAAGCACAGGTCGAAGCGCTTAATCGTATTCAGGACGAGCTACGAACCAACAGTGCTCAAATTGGAGAGCTGCAAGATCGATATGCCAGCTTGCAATCTCAGGTTGGTTTATCTCCTAAGGAAGCAGTAATTGCGGCTCGGTTAACTCAATCGCCCCGCTATCAAACGCTGCTAGATGAGATTCAAAAAACTGAGTTGGAGTTGATTCAGCAGCGGCTGCTGTTTAAGGACAATACGGAAGAAGTACAAGTACTGCTGGAAAAGCGGCAAAAGCAAGATAGCTTGCTGCAAGATGAAGTGAATCAAATTGTCGGGGGTAGTACAAATACAACGGCGATCGAACAATTGGGTCAGCTGGATGTGAGTTTAATCAACAGCCTGGTGGAAGCAGAAGTGAACCTGCGGGCGTTGGAAGCTCGAGACGCGAGCTTGACTGCCTCAGAGCAGCAGCTACGCCAAGAATTACAGCGCTTCCCCAGTTTATTAGCGGAATTTGGTCGCCTGCAACCGGAAATTGAGCTGAATCGGGATACCTTAAAGCAGCTGTTAGCCGCTCGTCAGGAGTTGGGGTTGGCGATCGCCAAAGGAGGTTTCGATTGGCAAGTGGTGGAAGAGCCGCAAAAAGGCTCTAAAACAGGGCCTAGCTTACTGCGAAATCTGTTAGTAGGAGCGGTAGCCGGGTTGCTGTTAGGCGGAATAGCGGCTTTCCTACGGGAAGCTGCTGATGACGCAATCTATGATGCCGATGACTTGCGCCGTCAGGCTGGCTTACCTCTATTGGGCATGCTGCCTGCCTTACCCGTTGAGCCAGAATCCCAAAAGTTTTCGATCTCCTTGCCGTTCCAGTCCGCTGAAAGTTCAGCATTGCCCAGTAGCCAAGTTATTTACTGGCAGCCCTTCCGGGAAGCTTGTGATTTCCTCTATAAAAACATTCAGCTGCTCGATCCGGCAAATTCGCTCAAGTCACTCGTCATCACCTCGGCATCGCCTGGCGAAGGCAAGTCAACCCTAGCATTAGGACTGGCCATTAGCGCTGCCCGGCTGCATCAACGGGTGCTGCTGGTAGATGCAAATTTTCGGACTCCCCATTTGCATCAACTGCTGAATCTGCCAAATGAACAAGGATTATCAACGCTGCTGAGCGGCCGTGATCCCATTCCTGACCAAATCGGTTCACAGAATGTAGAGGCTTCTAGCAACATTTCAATTTTGACCGCTGGCCCGGTTCCAGTTGATCCGGTGAAGCTGCTGAGCTCTCAACGGATGCAAGAGGCGATCGCGACCTTTGAGCGATCTTATGATCTGGTGGTGATTGATGCCGCTTCGGTGGTGGGAAGAGTGGACTCCGTCCTGATCGGCTCTAGTTGCGGCGGCATAGTCTTGGTTGGACACATTGGACAAGTGACTAAAACTCGGATGAATCAGGCCATGACCCTGCTGAGCAAGCTCAACGTAATTGGAGTTGTGGCAAACGGGCTAGAGGATCTTTCAGAAGGTTCTCATCAAGTACAGCCCGATTTCTCTCAAGATCGTACTACTTCGCGTGTTTGATTCCCCCGTCATACGCAGCCAACTACACAGGTATCTCTCATGAACGTTTTTTTACCTTATTCTCATGAATGTCTGCATGAGGAAAACTTTGTGCAGCCCAATTTGGCTAAAGCTTTTCTAAAACATTGGCAAAAGGATGCTGCTGGCATCTTATCTCATCCTATTTCCTGTGGATTAACGTGGAGGCAGCGTAAGTTAATCGTAGACTCTTGTCCGAAAAGTCAAAAGACTGCTTTTTCTTCAGAACAGCAGGAATGGTTAAGCGCTTGTCTGCGAAATTCACCGATTAAGCTAGTCAAATTAGACCTTGGCTTGGGTAGCGCGAACCTGCAGGCTTGGGCAGAAGCTGGTCAGCGAGCGCATAAGAAAACTTTCCTGCGATTGCCTGCTGTGCCCCAACGCCCTCAAAAGCAGAAGCCCTATCGTTGGGGGATGAAGCGATTGCTGGATAGAATTGTGGCAGCCCTGTTGCTCGTCGCCCTCAGTCCAATCTTGGTGGGAATCAGCTTTTTGTTGCGGATGAGATCTTCGCAGCCTGTGATGGTTCGTCACTGGTGCGTTGGAGAACGTGGACTGCTGTTTCAGAGCCTACGATTTCGTACAGCTTCCCATCCTCTCCCTCAATCTATATCCTCCCTAGAATCGTCGGCTAAGCAAACGTGGCTGACCCAGGTAGAAGGTTGGCTGAGTCAGTTGAATCTCGATCGCCTGCCCCTGCTGTTGAATGTGTTGCGGGGTGAAATGAGCTTGGTAGGGCCTCATCCAGTCGCTTTGGCAGATGCGGTGCGGGTTAGCCCAGAACTGAGACATGGACTCAATGCCTTACCTGGAATTGTGGGCATTCGGCCCCATCTAACGCAGCTGAAGATTAAGGGACAGAATGTCATCCATCCCTGTGATGTGAACTATATTCAGCGTTGGTCATTGCGATGGGATTTAAAGTTTCTGTTGATGACGCTTCCTAAGCTAATTTCGACCGTCGGTATTTCTTAGTTTGTCCTTAATCGATTGGCAAATCAGCATGACATTGAAGTTATCTCCACCTGTCCGCAATCTCATTAAGTCTTCAGGCTTCTGGAAAGATAACGCCCTGGCCTTAAGGGAAGTCCAGTTCTTCCCTAAGGTGGCCATTCTAGCGTTCACTTTTCCGCTGGCTGCCGCTGTTTTTGAAGGGTTAGGGGTTGGCTTTCTGCTGGCTTTTTTGCAGAGCTTGGTCAACCCTAACGGAGTCCCTATCCATACCGGGATGGAATGGTTTGATGTTTGGGTTTTGGGTGTAAAGGAGCCTGCTCTCAACCAACTCTACCGGGTATCAGGACTCATCTTACTCTCTACCTGGATTCGGGCAGGCTTCAACTACTTAAGCGCAATTTACATCGATTTACTGAGGGTGAATCTGCTGGATCGCCTGCAGAAAAGAATCTTTGAACAGCTCCAGTCTCTGAGCTTAAGTTTCTTTGGTCAGTCGCGAGCGGGTGAGATCATCAACACGTTGACGGCGGAGATTGGCCAGCTGCAATCTTCAATTGGAACCGTCGGCTTCCTGTTTACTAAAGGTTCGGTTCTAGTTATCTATGCCATCGCCTTACTGCGGATTTCCTGGCAGCTCTCTGTTATCTCGATTTTTTTGTTCTCTTTAGTGACAGTTGGACTCTCTAGGCTAAACAGTAAGGTGCGGGAAGCAAGTTTCCCCGTTTCGAAAGCCAGAGGCAGGTTCACTTCTATTGCAGTAGAGTTTGTTAACGGGATTCGCACAGTACAGGCTTTTGCGACGCAAGACTTTGAGCGCAGACGGTTTTATGCAGCCTGTGCAGACATTGCTCAGACTTCTACGACCGCTACAAGACGGATGGCCATTATCCGTCCGCTTGCAGAAGGTCTGGCTACCAGCGTCTTGATCAGCATGATTATCTTGGGCATGGCTGTTTTTGTCGCAAACGGCTCTCTCCAAGTTGCGTCGCTTCTCACCTTTCTGTTTGTGCTCTTTCGTTTAGTTCCAGCTCTGCAAGAAATTAATGGCAGCACGGCTCAATTGAAGAGTTTGCAAGGTTCAATCAGCAGTATTGAACGCCTGCTCGATACAACGGACAAACCTTATATTAAGAACGGCACCCGCCAGTTTGAACGGTTAAAGCAATCAATTGAGGTGGCGGCCGTTGATTTTGGCTATGATCCTAACGCGCTGGTGCTGCATGATGTGACGTTGACGATTGAGAAAGGACAGACGGTTGCCTTAGTGGGCGGATCAGGGGCAGGAAAAACAACGCTGGCTGATTTGATTCCGCGCTTCTATGACCCAACTCAAGGCAAAATTTTGATGGATGGCATCAATTTGCAAGAGTTTGATATTGCCACCGTGCGTCGCAGGATGGCGGTTGTCAGTCAAGACACGTTTATTTTTAATGCCACCATTCGCGATAACATTGCCTACGGCTCGGAAGGGGCGAATGATACGCAAATTGCGGAAGCTGCCCGATTGGCCAATGCCTTGGAGTTCATTCAAGACATGCCGGATGGGTTTGAGACACAGCTGGGCGATCGCGGTGTGCGGCTCTCGGGTGGACAGCGGCAGCGGATTGCGATCGCTCGTGCCCTCCTGCGTAATCCTGAGATTTTGATTTTGGATGAGGCTACCAGTGCGCTAGATTCTGTGTCTGAACGGTTAATTCAGGAGTCGTTAGAAAAGCTTGCGGTTGGCAGAACAGTCATCGCAATTGCGCACCGACTCTCTACGATTGTTCGAGCCGATAAGGTGGTTGTTCTAGATAAAGGACGGATCATAGAGCAAGGAACCTATCAAGAGCTGCTGGCGCAACGCGGCAAGCTTTGGAAATATCACCAGATGCAAAATAGTGTGAGTCAAGCAAGCTAAAGCTTGAACTCAAGCCCGGATTTCTCACTACAGTTTTGCAAAAGGTTTGAATCCTGATTGAGGACGGATTTTGGCTCAAGGCTCGAAAAAACAGTCTGCGATTGTTTAGCACCCTGTTGAGTTGAGGCAAACGTTAATCAGCATCAGAGCTTGGAAAATTTGACCACAAAACTTGTGAGAAATTCGGGATAGTTGGACATCAAAACCACAGTATAGCTGATAGGTTTAGTGACTTTGGGAAAAGGTTTATTGCTTTAGAACATATCTTATTTAGCAATGAATCCAGCCCAAAAAAACTACTGCTACTTACGTAAATAATCCACATTGGTACTGCTTTCATGAAAATTCTGATTGACCACGGCGGCTATGAGCTGAGAAACATGGGAGACTTAGCTATGCTTCAAGTCGCAATTACACGATTGAGAAGCCTATGGCCAAATGCATCAATCAAAGTTTTTACAACTGAGCCAGAAAAATTTTTAAGGTGTTGCCCAGGTACGGAACCTTTATCTCCATCCGGACGCGAAATTTGGCTTTGGCCGCTGTTCCATCCGATGTATAAGCTGCTTCCTCATCAAGGGGCTAGACAGCAGTATGCGAATTTAGAATGGAAGGTCAAAGAACACTTTCCTCGAGCAGTAAGTTCTTTTCTCAGGTTTAAGCTTAAGTTTAAGGAAGGCAAACAAGCAAACCTCTTAGATGACTTCAGTGAATTTATTGAGATAGTTCAAAATTCAGATCTAGTTGTTGCCACAGGAGGAGGATACATTACTGATGTATTTGAGAGCCATGCCTGCTCTGTCTTAGAAACTTTAAGTTTAGCTACCAAATTGGGTAAACCAACGGCAATGTTTGGTCAAGGTCTGGGGCCAGCTCAAAGCCCTAAACTAATTGCTAAGGCTAAAAAAGTTCTTCCCTCTGTAAACTTGATCTCGCTCCGAGAAAGCCGAGCTGGAGTTCCGCTGCTTAACTCGCTGGGTGTACATCAAAACCATTTTACAACTACAGGGGATGATGCAATTGAGCTGGTTTACAAAAATCGTAGTGAGAACCTTGGTAATGGGATTGGTGTGAATCTCCG
>DATNOY010000551.1:0-2712 GCA_036703495.1 Coleofasciculaceae cyanobacterium | reverse complement strand
GAGCGACTCCAATGGCGTAGCTCAGCTGTACCTCACACCGGTCTGCCAAACCTGCTGCCACAATATTTTTGGCAGCATAGCGGCAGGCATAAGCAGCGCTGCGATCCACTTTTGTAGGATCTTTGCCCGAGAAAGCGCCACCCCCGTGACGAGAGTAGCCCCCATAGGTATCTACAATAATCTTGCGACCCGTTAGACCTGAATCACCCTGCGGACCGCCAATTACAAACTTACCCGTGGGGTTAACCAGGAAACGAGTTTCCCGATCTGGCTTCACATCAATGTCTTCAAAAACAGGTAGTACTACCGCTCCCCATAGATCTTCTTTGATTTTTGCCTGCACAGCGGCTGTATCTGTGATGTCCTGAATGGTTGCCGTATGCTGGGTAGAAACCAGAATCGTGTCAATGCCGACTGGTCGTCCATCTTCGTAGATCACCGTTACTTGAGTTTTGCCGTCTGGACGCAGATAGGGGAGTTGTCCAGTTTTTCTAACGGCTGCCAGCTTGCGGGAAATTCGATGCGCTAAGCTAATCGGAAGGGGCATCAGTTCGGGGGTTTCGTTGCACGCAAACCCAAACATCAAGCCTTGGTCACCTGCGCCGATCGCATCCAATTCTTCTTCACTCTTTTGCTCACGGGTTTCATGAGCTTTGTCAACCCCTTGCGCAATATCAGCAGATTGTTCATCAATGGCTAGGAGCACAGAGCAACTGTTTGCAGAAAAGCCATTCTCGGAATCGGTATAACCAATTTCGGCAATTTTTTTCCGCACCAGGTTTACGAAATTAACTTGGGCTGAGGAGGTGATTTCTCCTGTGACCAACACTAGACCTGTGTTCACAACGACCTCAGCCGCCACCCGACTCGTTGGATCTAGCGACAGGAGAGTATCGAGAATCGTATCTGAAATCTGGTCACAGATTTTGTCTGGATGACCTTCTGTAACGGATTCGGATGTAAAAAGGTAACGACGAGACAATGAGGTAACCTCGCTTTATTCTAGACGGCTGAGATAAGTAGAACCTTCTTGCCAAACCTGATTCTTAGGAAACAGGAATTGGATTCCCCATAGGGTGTGGGAACTGCGCAAGACGTCTATTGGAAAAGTGCAGTTAGTTCTGGAGAATATCACAATTCCAATTTGTTTAGGTAAACCTGTTGGGTTTACCCAAGAATCTTGCCCCAGAGGATGCTTTAAAAGGGCAGTAGGGGAAAACACCAAGATGCCTAAAATGACAACAAACTCCCTTTAGAGCATCCTCTAAGCTTGACTTTATCCATTTGGCTTGAGGTTAATCAATCAGCCATCTGGCTTGCCTTTAAATTCCGCAAATTTTTTTGATCACCGGATGGATGATCGACACATCAAAAAGCCAAAGCGTTTTTTAGAGTGCCTAAAGCATTAGGTCCCTTGGCTTTTAAGATCGGCTAAAGTCGAGCTAAGAAATAGAACCTTAATTAATTGAGGAGTTGCATTTGATTAAAGTGATGAATGGTAGTATCTGCCTCAGCTAATTGAATGGCCGTCGTCCAGCCTCCTGTAAAACCAATGCAGCCTACCGCACCTAATTTTCGACTGACTTCAATGTCAATTTGTGAATCTCCCACAACCAAAATTTGGCTAGGTTCAGTTTCCAGGGACGATACAACTTGCTGCAGTAGAGCAGGAGCAAATTTACTACTATGCCCATCAATGCCTAGCTGCATCTGAACATAGGATGTCAACTGGTAAGCTTGCAAAAATGCCTGCACCTGGTAGGTACTATCCGACGACAAAACGCCGACTTTTAAGCCGCCTGCCGCTAGAGTTTTGAGAAGTTCTGGAACACCCGCAGTGGGTGGGGTCTGTTCTGCTTTGTGAGGGGTATGTTTATCAGCTTCCTCGAAGGCAGAAGAAACAATTCTCAAGGACTCCACCCAGTCTCGCCCTGTTTCGGCAACATAGGCTGCTGCCGCAATTTCATTTTCCTGGCGAGTGCCTACAGCCATCAACCCTGCTGGATTGATGCGATCGCTCTCGACCCCAAATGCCATCAGTAAAGGTTCCTGAACCCCTGGAATCTGAGCGTCAATCAGGCGCGATCGCCGTTGGGCTAAGTGACGCAAGAAAGTTTCAGACTGCGCCAGCGTTCCATCCTTGTCAAACAGAACAGCTTCCACATTCTGAAAAGTAGTAGCGTTGCAGCGAATCAATGCCAAAGCGTCAAATTCTCCTATAGCAAGTGGCTGTGGCTACTAGATAAGTACATCGGCGTCATTAAAAACCAGATCTAAAACCCTGTGCTGCCTGCGTAAGCGGCGCAGGGTTTTAAGGTTTCATGTTTAATTATGGCTATCATCAAACAAAAGAGAGGAGGGCAATCCTCCTCTCTTTATGTTTTAAGGCACTTCATGAATCATAGGTTGGATAGAGAGCAACAATTGTCTACATCTTTCCTTTGATTGAAACCTATTCCTGAATCTCCTCATCCTCTTCTGTTGCCGGAGGAAGATCTTCAATTAACTCTTCTTCAACAGCGGGCTTCGGCTGAGATTGTTGCAGCATCCGTTCCCGGTATTTTGCTGCCATTTCTTCTGCTTTGTCGTAAACAACCTGAGGATTTTTCACCATATCACCGGGCTCAGGTTCTAGCTGTTTAGTGGAGAGAGAAATCCGTCCTCGCTCTGCATCCAAATCAATGATCATCACCTTAACTTCGTCATTTACAT
>DATNOY010000550.1:0-2786 GCA_036703495.1 Coleofasciculaceae cyanobacterium | reverse complement strand
TGGCATTCGCATATCCATCCAGATCAGATGGGGTCTCCAGGTTTCCCAGCGAGCCACTGCCTCTAGACCATCCGTTGCCACCTCCACTTCAAAGCCTAGAGGACTCAGCAGATTGGTGATCAATAGACGGCTGTTGAGGTTATCATCTACTACCAAAATCCGATAGGCTGGCTGATTAGGAGCCAAACCTACCACCTGCTGCTGCTGGCTGACTTTCCATCCTAATTGAGCCAGTTGTACCGGGATGTTGAAGCTGAAGGTTGTTCCCTGTCCCACAATGCTCTCTACCGTAATCTCTCCGCCCATCAAACGGACGCACCGCTGGCTAATGGGTAATCCCAACCCAGTGCCCTGTCCCGATTTCATACCTACCTGCGTCTGCTTAAAGGCAATAAATAAATCTTTCATTTCCTCAGGAGCAATGCCCGGCCCCGTGTCTTCCACCGCAAAATAAAGGGTGTGGATAGCATCCAACGGGGACGGATCAGCTTGAGGAGCGGCAGCGAATTGATCTGGCAGCGTCTGCACCCGCAGCGTCACCTGTCCCTCATCGGTAAATTTAATGGCATTGCCCAGCAGGTTAATTAAAATCTGCCGCAACTTTCCTTGATCCGTTCGGATATAGCGGGGAACGTTGGGATCTTGCTGGACTACGAACTGCAACCCTTTGGAGACGGCTATCAGTTGCAGCATGTCTTCCAGAGTACTGAGAAATTGATGAAAATCAAAATCTTCTTCACACAGGGCTATCCGACCGGCTTCAATTTTAGACATCTCTAAAATGTCATTAATCAGTTCTAGAAGATGTTCACCACTCCGGTTAATAATGCTGACGTGCTGTTGATATCGAGACGGTAAGGAATCATCGCGATTCATGATTTGCGTGAATCCTAAGATGGCATTGAGTGGGGTACGCAGCTCATGGCTCATATTAGCCAAAAACTCACTCTTAGCCCGGTTGGCGGCATCTGCTGCTTCCTTCGCGGCTTTCAATTCTTCAGCCTGCTGTTGGGTTTGGGACAACAGTTGCGCCTGTTGAATCGCTACCCCTAACTGATTGCCAATTTGCACGACCATTCTAATTTCGGTCTCTTCCCAATGGCGAGGAGCGTCATTTTGGTAAGCAGATAGGAGTCCCCAGAGCTGGTTGCCGCAGAAGATAGGAACAATTAAATAAGCTCTTGCCTGCAGTTGCTCTAGGAGTTCGATATAGCAAGGAGTAAACTCAGCCGCGTAAATGTCTGCAACCGGCAGATATTCAATCCCTTCTCGGTATATTCCCCCTTGAGTATTTTTCAGGTAGGTGTCCTCTAACAAATTACTGGCATCAGAAATGAGTTTGACGGTACAGCGATCGCCCTGAATGACATTTTCTGTCCAGCTCGGATGGGCATGCTGTTCTGCCAACAGGGAGATCCAGCCTGCGGCTACAGCTTCAGCAATGATGTCGCCGCTCCAGTCTGGATTGAAGCGATACACAATGACGCGATCGCAGTTGGTGGCCTGCCGCAATTCCTGAGTAGTAGCGGCAAAAATAGACTCTAGCTGGAGCGACTGCCGCATCTGTTGAATGATTCGGGCTGTTGCCCGCTCTCGCTCAGCAACCTGCCGCAAGGTCAACTCAAACTGTTTCCGCTCCGTCACATCTTCGTAGGTTCCCAGCACTCCAATCACCGTCCCCTTGGCATTGCGTAGGGGAACCTTAGTTTTCTCTACCCAAATTTGCTTACCATCTGATAGTCTCAGCGTTTCAATGATGTGGAGTTGGGATTCACCCGACTCAATAATTTGGCGATCGCACCGACGATAGGATTCCGCTTCCTCATGGGATGAAGGCAACATGTAGTCGGATTTGCCCACAATTTCTGCTGGCGAGTTGAGCCCAGCATCCCGAGCAAACCGCGGATTACAGCCAAGGTAATTTAAATTTTGATCTTTCCAGAAGATGGCTTGTGGGGTATTATTCATCACCATTTCTAAGATCTGGCGATTTTCCCGCAGCGTTTCCTCAACCTGACGGCGCTGAGTGATGTCGCGAACGATGACCAGCACCTCATCGTCCTCGCAAGGAACAATCCGCACCTCTTCAACCTGCGTCTTTGCGTTGACCTGAATTTCTTGCTCATAGATTTGAGGCTCTTGAGTTTGCAGAGCTTGCTCAATTCCGTGAAGCTGCTGTTGACAGAGTTCCACCGGCAGGAGTTCCGATATCTGTTGCCCAGACCAGTCGCCTTGGATTCCCAACCCTGGAAACCCTTTAGCGGGCTTAACATCCAGATAAACTCCGTCTCGCGTCGTCCGAATGATCAAATCTGGAATGGCGTTTAGCAGCGCCCGGTGAGTTGCTTCACTGCGACGCAGTGCTGACTCGATCGCGACTCTTTCTTGAATCTCTTTTCCTAGTGCTAAGTTAGCCTGTACCAGTTCAACAGTTCGTTCTTCAACGCGCTGTTCTAGCTGATCATAGGCATGATGCAAAACAGATTCTGTTCGCTGCCGTTCGGTAATTTCAATTTGCAACTGCTGGTTGATTTGTGCTAGAGACTCAGGAGTTTTGAGTGCCAAAAATTGGGGTAGCAGCTCTACCAGGCGAAAAGCCGTATAGCAAGACACCAAAGCCGTTAAGGCTTTTTCAATACCAGACACCCAATAAGCAGGATACCAAAGCGTCAAGATCTCCAACAAATGCCCAGTACCACAGAGGAGAATAAATGCTCCAAACAGAGTAAAAATGTTGGAAAAAGGTACATCACTCCGCTTCTTAATAAAATAAAGCAGCATGACCG
>DATNOY010000549.1:0-3936 GCA_036703495.1 Coleofasciculaceae cyanobacterium | reverse complement strand
AATGACTTTGAACTCAGCTTCTTTCATCTTATGTATTAGCGCATGACCCGTCTGATAATCCCTCAAAATCAATGGGTTTCTCTATCTTTGCAAGAAACACCCCATCTTTGAAGTTAAGGCAAAATCAGATGTTTTAACACTAACGCCAGGTTTAACGCAAATTGTGGGTTTGTGCAAAAAGTTGCACATCTAGAGCGACACTTCCAGAACCGTTTCAGCCAAGATCTGAACAATCGTCTTTGCCGTCGTTGTGCATTTTTCTGCACAGATGGCTTGACCGGCCGGGACATCCTTTACGCTAAAAACAACGGCTCAGCGATCGGTGTTCTGTCGAAAGCGCAGCGGTCTAGTCAGCGTTCATTGGGTCGTCCTCTATCTTCATCATCATCTTCTCCTATGGCTTCTTCCGTTCCTTTCCCCTACGAATATCAGGTTGGTGGCAGTTTGCGTCCTGATGCCCCCAGCTATGTGGAACGTCAGGCAGATCGTGAACTGTATCAAGCGCTAATGCAAGGCTGCTTTTGCTATGTGTTTAACTGCCGCCAGATGGGCAAGTCCAGTTTACGCGTGCATGTCATGCAGCAGCTCAAGCAGGCAGGCGTTTGCTGTATTGCAATTGATTTAACCCGCATTGGCAGCGAGTATCTCACCCCGCAGCAGTGGTATGAGCGAGTCATCTTGGAGCTGTGGCGCGGCGCAAATCTGGCAAGGCAGTTTAATCTTAAGGACTGGCTGCAAGCCCATACGGATCTTGCATACGTGCATCTGTTCGATCGCTTCCTGGAAGAAGTGCTGCTAGGGCAAATCACGGCTCCGATCGTCATCTTTATTGACGAGATCGACAGTCTGTTCCGCTTAGATTTTTCGATTGATGATTTCTTTGCTCTGATTCGCGCTTGCTACAACAATCGGGTTGATGATCCTGCCTATGAGCGGCTGACCTTTTGTCTGCTTGGAGTTGCCACGCCCACAGATCTAATTCAGGACAAAACCCGGACTCCCTTTAATGTTGGTAAGGCGATCGCCCTCAACGGCTTTCAATTCGAAGAAGCCAAGTCTCTCAGGCTCGGACTGGTAAACCAGGTTGACCAACCCACCGAGATCTTGAAGCAGATTCTTCAGTGGACGGCAGGACAGCCATTTCTCACTCAAAAAATCTGTCAACTGATCGTCCAAACCGCACAAACGACCGGACAACCTCTAGACCAGGCTGCGGTCAACCAACTGGTGAGAGAGAAAATGATTCAACACTGGGAATCGCAGGATGAGCCAGAGCATTTACGCACAATTCGCGATCGGCTGCTGCGGCGAGAACTGCTTGCTAATCAATTACTGGGTCTGTATCAGCAAATATTACAGGAGGGCCGGATTCCAGCAGACAACAGCGAAGCCCAGCGAGAACTCTGCTTGTCTGGACTGGTGGCACGGCGATCGGGAATGCTGGAAGTCTACAATCCCCTTTATGCCGCCGTATTTAATGCCCACTGGATCAGCGATATGCTCGATCGCCTGCGGCCCTATGCGGCTGCCTTTAACGCCTGGATCGCGTCGGGTAAACAGGACAGCTCACGACTGCTGCGGGGACAGGCATTAGAAGAAGCGTTGCAATGGTCAGCCGATAAAAATCTGAGTCGCGAGGATGCAGAATTTATTCGGGCCAGTCAGCAATTTGAAAACCAAGAAACTCGACAAGCCAATCAGGTTTTATCCGAGGCAAACCGCAAAGCAAAACAGCAATTACAGTTGGGAACGGGGGTGCTGGCAGTAGCGCTGATTGCTGCCGGAGGAATTGGGCTGTGGACAAGTAATGTTGTCCGCGCAGCAAAAATAGCACAGCGAGAAACAGAAATCGCGCAGACTGAAAGCAACACGGCTAAAGCGATCGACCAATTCAAGACCGACCCCAGTGCAGCCTTGATGACCGTCATGAAAGAGTTCAGCCACCTCAAACGCTTGCAGATGGAACCCTTGCCCATACCCTCCAGCTCCAGCGGAGAACAGCTCCTTAGGGTGGGGTCTATGCAGCATCAGATTCAGAGACAGTACGGCAAACAAATCCTCACGCTCAAGTCCATGTTGGATCAAATTCGCGAACAGCCGATCCAGAGTTTCATGACGGTGAGAACACAGCAGGGCGATCGCTTCCTTTGGCAAAGTTTCGCAGTCAGTGACAGAAGGTTGCCAATCCCGTGGCTGCCAATTTCATGGATTGGCTCAAATAGGAGTCAGATCGATGGCACAGTTCGCGTTACTGATCTGGCGGGCAAAGTGATCACTACAATTACCAATATCTCCCCGCGGCAGGGGTACCTCAACATCAGTCCAGATGACAATTGGATTGCGACTTCGATCCAATGCAAGACTCAGATTTGGGATCTCAAAGGCAATCTGGTCGGCGAATTTCAAGGGCACAGGAATCCCTCGCTATCTGGAGGTGGTATCGCCGCTAATCCAGATGAACCCCAGCTTCGGAATTCCCTTCCATTTACCCCAGACAGCCAGCGAATTTTAACTGTTGAGCCAGTTAACCTGGAGCGATTGCAGAAAAGACCGAATGAGTATCGCTGTGGAGAGGATTCAGACGATCCAACTTCTCTTAATGGCAACATTGTTCGTGTCCTAGATCTCAAAGGCAAACAGCTCAGCAGTGTGACGCTAGGCAGGATAGTATGGGCGATTGAGCTTAGCCCAGACAGTCAACATTTTTTTGCCACATCTTCTACCTTTGACAAATCAACCATCCTTGAGAAATCACAAGATTGGGGAATCTGGAATATGCAGGGGAAGCAGGTTATCAGCCTGAAAAACCTCCAGCCGCTGATCAAGCGAGACAACTTAAGTTATCAAAACACATCTGATCTGTATACCAGCTTCAGCCCGGACGGTAGCCGCTTTATCACGCAGGATCACAATCAGATCCTGACGCTGTGGAACATGCAAGGGCAAAAGCTAGCTCAAACCCAACAGGCGATGAACGGCATTCGCTCTGTTTTGTGGAGTAAGGACGGACAGCGGATTGTGAGTACCAGCGAAGATGGCACACTACGGCTTTGGGATGCACAGTTCAAGCCGCTGGTCACTCAGCAAGCACACCAAGGCATGATTAACTGGGTCGTGAATAGCGTGGATGGCCGATCTTTCTTTACAGGCGGTGTAGATGGCAAACTGCGACGCTGGAACTTCCAGGGGCAGTTACTCGAAACCCTGGAGACCAACACCCGTGTTTCGATTTGGGCCATCAGCCCGGACAACAAATGGTTTGCGACCGGCGAAATTAACCCCAAAACATTCGCAGTCCGGGTACGGCTTTGGGATTTCCAGAGTAAACTGCTCGATACCTTTGACTTGGAATCTTCCGATGCCCCGTTTCGTTTTACCGCTGATGGGCAACAACTGCTCGTTGGCAACAAGCTTTTGCACAGGAGCACGCCCCTATCGACTCCCATCGGCATCGCCCAAAATAGTTCCATTTTGTCGATGCACTTCAGCCCAAACGGCAACCTGTTCACGATCAAGCAAGCCAATGGCACGATTCAGATCCTTGATGCAGCAGGACATCAGCAGGGTGAAATCTCCCAAATCAAGAACATCAAGAGTGCGATGGTCTGGACTAGTCCAGCGGGCGATCGCCTACTGCTGTCGCGTGATGCAGGCAAATCTCTAGAACTTTACAGCCCGCAAGGCAAACGACTTGCTACCCTCCAGGGTCAGCCCTCTTACAATTGTTCGGGTTTACCCAATTTGAGCAGTTCCCTTGAATCGTGGGACTGCCGCAGCGTCAGAAACCCTTTTAGCCCAGATGGCAAATACTTCTGGACGCTGGGCGTGGCAGAGCCATTGAAGCCAATGACATCTCGATCGGATGATGCGAACAGGGCATCGAGTGTCCAAGTGGCAAATACGATTCACCTATGGGACAGAAATGGCAATCTACTC
>DATNOY010000548.1:0-8371 GCA_036703495.1 Coleofasciculaceae cyanobacterium | reverse complement strand
GCATACTTTGGGGTTTCAAGGATTCATCAGTTGTTTTAGAGGATGGTTCAAATCCGGTTGATTGCTGGTAATCAGAAGGCGTAGAGTGAAGCCCTGCATGGGAGATGGTGATTTCTGTATCCCCATTCTCATTAAGGGTATTCCAGCGGATTTGATAGAAAAACTGATGAATCCTTGATTGGGTCTTAGACTAGAAGGCAGGTAGTTCACCCAGCGGTTCTTCAAACCATCGAGTAGAGAGGTCATTAAGATCGCCAGATAGCCGCTTGCTGGCAACAAACACATTCACCCATTGCAGTAAATCTAAGTCACCTCGACGCACACCAATATGGCAAGGAGAATTTCGCATGACGAACTTATTCTCAATTTTCTTGTCGGGGTTATCTTTAATGGCTTTGGCTGCAATTGTGTTCCCGATCGCCACCCCATCTACTTGCCCTGCTAGGAGTGCCGATGCGGTTGTGCTGTTGTCTTCAAACCGCTTGATTTCGACGCCTTGAGGAGCCCGTTTAGTTAGCTCTAGATCTTCGAGTGATCCTTGAGTCACGCCTATGGTTTTACCTGCCAAATCTTTATAGGACGAAACTTTGACACTCGTCGTCCCATAAATTCCGGAATAGAAGGGAGCATAAGGAATGGAGAAGTAAATCGATTTAGCCCGTTCTGGGGTAGCCCCTAAACTAGAAATCACCATGTCAACGCGATTGGTTTGCAGGTAGGGAACGCGGTTGGTGCTGGTGACGGGAACTAGTTCTAGCTTGACTTTGAGTTCTTCGGCAATCATTTTGGCTACATCAATGTCATAGCCTTGTGGCTGCATATCGGTTCCGGTTGAGCCAAAGGGTGGAGAATCTTGAGGTACAGCCACCCTGACCTTACCGGCTGCAATGATTTGATCCAAAGTTGAGCCTGTCGCTGCCGCCCCCGGACTGGATGCCGCAGGGGCTTGAGCCGTGACATCACCCGCCACGGATTGAGCCGTAATGGAACCACTGGAACAAGCCACTACAGTGACTGCGACTAGCAATCCTGCCATCATCACCGTTAAAAATTTCTTGGCTGCGCTGCGAAAGGGCAGTTTTGTAAATCCTGGTTTTTTGTTTAAACTTGACATTGTTTGATTCTCCTGAGTGTTGTCAATGGCTAGGGCAGGGTGTGGAATGGGTTGAAGGCAGCAATCAAGCTTTCAGGGCAAACTGCTGTTCCAATCGCTTGCTTAGCAGGGAGAGGGGAAAACATAAGCAGAAATAGATGATGGCTGCGATTGAAAAGACCAGAAAGGGCTGGAAGGTGACGTTGCTGATGGCGGTGGCAGACCGAGTCAGTTCAACAAAACCAATCACAGATGCCAGTGAGGTGCCTTTAACGACCTGTACCGCAAAGCCAACGGTCGGTGGAATGGACATTTTGACCGCTTGCGGCAGAATAATTCGCTTTAGCTGCTTAAAGTAGGTCAATCCTAAGGCAGTACCGGCTTCCCATTGTCCTTTGGGAATCGCTTCTACAGATCCCCGCCAAATATCCGACAGAAAGGCGCTGCTGTAAGTGGTTAAGGCGATCGCTGCTGCCACCCAAGGGGATAGGTTTATTTTTAACAGCACCGACAATCCAAAGAACGTCAGGAATAGCTGCATTAGCAGGGGTGTGCCCTGAAAGAATTCCGCGAACAGCGTGCTTACTGCTCTGTTGTAGCGGTTGGGTGAAATCCGCAACAGCATAATCAGGAATCCAAAAATGCCGCCCCCGATAAAGGCAATGGCTGAAAGGACGATTGTCCATCGGGTTGCTAGCAGTAGATTCGTGAAAATTTGCGTTAATGTAAAGTCTTGCATAGCATGGTTTAGAAGAATTTAGGTTAGAGACGGTTAACGCGAAAGTGAAAACTAACGACTATACTGCATAAATCTAAAGAACCGTTTTTGGATAACAAAAGCGATTCCTTTAATGAACCAAACAATGCCGACATAGATGAGGGCGATCGTTAGATAAATCTCAAAACTGCGAAAGGTACGAGATTGTAGATAATTACCGACAAACGTTAGCTCCTCTGCTGAAATTTGAGAAACTACGCTTGTGAATAGAATGGCAATCACAATTTGACTGACCAGAGACGGATAAATATTGCCTAATGCTGGAATCAACACAATTCGCTGAAAAATCTTAAACTTGCTCAGCCCTAGCGCCATCCCCGCTTCAATTTGACCTTGACGAATTCCTTCAATACCAGCGCGAACAATCTCGGTTGAATAGGCTCCAAAGTTAATGGCTAATGCTAAGACAGCCGCTTGCCAGGATGATAATTTCAGTCCGGCACTGGGCAACCCAAAGAAAAAGAAGAACAGTTGAATCAGAAACGGTGTGTTGCGGATAAACTCGACATAGACTACAGCAATGCCATTGAAGAAGCGGTTGCCAGATGTTCTGCCTAATGCGCCCAGAATGCCGAGCACTAGACCTAAACTAATCGATGTCAGGGCTAGCTGAAGGGTGAGAAATATGCCTTGAATCAACAGCCCAAGATTATTCCAAATGACTGAAAACTGTAGGGTGTAGTCCATATGTTTTGAGGGGCAGAAGGGCACAAAAACCATCACGCTAGCTTGTGTTCACTAGCCTGAATGCTGATTAAGCGAGCGGTATTCACCGAACTCTTCAATTAGCGGTCATCAAGAAGTTACTCTTCCATCCTGCTAACGCCTGCAATGCATGGAGAAAAGGCGATCGCACTTTGTAGAGCATCAAGAGTAAAACATCAAAAATCGATGTATTCAGTAAAACGGGATCACCACTGCAATTTTGTGTTTCACTTTACAGTTTTAGCGTTCAAAATGTAGCTGGATGCGGGTTTGACCAGGGCTTAATCCCAAAATATAAGTTACTTTCTAGGCTACTTTTGTAGCAAAAAATGGACGTAACTTGATTGAAAATCCAGGTCTAAATCCCTTTGCCGATTTGCTCTGAGCCGCCGTAGTCAGCTGGCTAGCGGTTGAGTCCGTGTCAACCGGAAAAAGTAACTTGGCTCTAGCAATCCTGAGTCAGTCGTTAGCCAATCCAGGCAGAATTGAACAACTGTCTGGCTCCAGCAGGTTAACGCTCCTCCGCTGAGGTGAAGTTTGACTCATCCATTGCAATGGATTTAGGCTATATTTCTAAAATGACGATTGATGATGTCGTAGACCTTCTCAAAGCAGTTCGTTCAACACCGCTGACTCCGTTTCAGGAGTGGGTACTGCGGCAATCGTGGGATGGAGAAACCTACACCGATATGTCAGAGGCTGGACATTATCGGGTGGAATACATCCGGCGAACGGGTGCAGAGTTGTGGGCATTTCTCAGCGAGTATTTTGGTCAACCTGTTGCAAAGCCGCATCTTCGAGAATTTTTTGAGTCTCGGCGTCTCACGGCTGCTCAACAAAGATTAATTGCACAGTCTCAGCCGATGGAAACGGCGATCGAGTTTTCTAGCGGTCCCCTACCGCTAGACTCTGCGGTGTATGTGCCGCGTCCGCTGATTGAGGAACTGGCTTTTGCCAGAGTCACTAAACCCGGCAGCCTGATCCGGATTAAGGCTCCTATGAAAATGGGAAAAAGCTCTCTGATTCTTCGCCTATTAGCTCATGCAGAAACCCAGAACTATCGCACAGTTTCATTAGACTTTCAGCAGGCAGACAACGCTGTCTTTACCAGTGTCGATCGGTTTTTGCGTTGGTTCTGCGCCAATGTCAGCCGCCGCCTTCAGCTAGAATCTCGGCTGGATCAGTATTGGGATGAGGAGTTGGGTAGCAAAATGAGCTGCACATACTACGTGGAAGAATGCATTTTAGAACCCTTGCAGCAGACTCTAGTCTTGGCTCTAGATGAGGTAAATCGCGTTTTTGAGTATCCTCAGATCGCAGAAGAATTCTTACCTCTATTGCGCGCTTGGCATTCTCAGGCAGCGCAGTCCAGCCTGTGGCAGCAGTTGCGTCTGATCCTGGCTTATTCTACAGAGGTTTATGTACCGCTCAAACTCAATCAGTCTCCTTTTAATGTTGGGTTGCCTCTGGATCTGCCGCCGTTCACTGAAGAACAGGTGCGATCGCTGGCTCTCAAATATGGCTTAGATCTGAGAAACAACACGAAGTTGGGACAATTCATGAACCTTGTAGGCGGCTATCCCTACCTGGTACAGTTGGGGCTATATCATCTGCAGCGCGGGGATGTGACGCTCGATCGGCTGTTGCAGGATGCTCCTACAGAAGCTGGGATCTATCGTCAACATTTGCGGCAACATTTAGCAACCTTACAGTCAGAACCTCACCTGTTAGCAGCGTTTCAACAGGTAATTGCGTCAACTGAAGGAGTCAAACTGGAAGCGATGACTGCCTATAAGCTGGGGAGTATGGGATTAATCCAGCTCCAGGGCAATGTGGCCATTCCCTGGTGTAACTTATATCGCCTGTATTTTAGAGAGCAATTCTCATCGTCATAACTGTCGCTGTAGCAATCCTAAATGGTTTGTGAAAGGCGCAGCCTGCCCTACCCACAAACCATTTCACAAATCAAATAGGGCTGCTATAGTCGCAGGAGGACTAAAGGGGGAGCGCAGTTTCCCGCCGGAGTGGAACCTCTGCACCCCTCTCCTGAACAGTGACGAACTCTAAAACATCTAGATATGATCGACAGATGATTCAGGTTGATTATCCCGTTGGCGGTAGCCTGTCCAAAGATGAGCCATTTTATGTGGAACGGCCGGCAGATATTGAACTTTATCAGGCACTGCAAGCTGGACAGTTTTGCTATGTTTTCAATAGCCGCCAAATGGGTAAATCTTCGCTATTGGTGCGATCGCAACAGCATTTAGAGCAGTCTGGATTTCGTTGCTGCAGCGTAGATTTGACCAGCGTGGGCAGCGAAAATACTACACCTCAGCAGTGGTATAAAGGAGTTGTGTTTGAGCTTTGGCGAGGCTTTGGGTTACGGAAAACGCTAGACATGAGAACCTGGTGGCGTCACCAGGAAGATTTATCTGTTCTACAGCGGCTTAAACTATTTATTACTGAAGTCTTATTGACTCAATTCCCAGAGCAAAATCTCACTATTTTCATTGATGAAATTGATAGTATCCTCAGCTTGCCGTTTGCAGTGGATGACTTTTTTGCGCTGATTCGGTTTTGTTATAACCAGCGATCGCTAGATGCAGACTACAATCGCATTACCTTTGTGTTGGCAGGCGTTGCTACCCCGTCAGACTTGATTCGGGATAAAAACCGGACTCCGTTTAATATCGGCAAAGCCATCGAGTTAACGGGGCTAGAATTTCCAGCAGCAAGGGCATTGCTGCCGGGATTAAGTGCAGCCGTCAATTGCCCCCAAACGATTCTTCAAGAAATCCTGCATTGGACAAACGGACAACCGTTTTTGACCCAAAAACTATGTCAGTTGGTTGTAGATGCCGCACGTCAATCCAATCAGGGATTTGTGAGACTGCCTGCCGGGACAGAAGCTGATTGGGTCACACAGTTGGTCAGTCAACGCATCCTGCATCATTGGGAATCCCAGGATGAACCTGAACATTTGCGAACCATTGACCATCGTATTCAGCGCAACGGCAACCGTACGGGCAGGCTGCTCGGTATCCATCAGCAGATTTTGCAGGGCATTGCGGTGCCAGCCAACGATAGCCCAGAACAGACTGAACTGCTGCTGAGTGGTTTGGTGGTTAAGCATCAGGGTAGGCTGTGCGTGAAAAACCCGATTTATCAAAATGTGTTTAACCTGACCTGGGTGGAAGCGCAGCTGGCCAATCTACGTCCTTATGCCCAGGCATTAGAGGCTTGGCTGGCATCTCGTCAAGTGGATGAATCGCGCCTGCTGCGGGGTCAAGCTTTGAAAGATGCCCAGAGCTGGGCACAGGGGAAAAGTCTCAGCGATCGCGACTATCAGTTTCTTGCGGCTAGTCAGGATTGCGATCGCCTGGAAGCCCAGCAAGCCCTGGAAGCAGCCCGACTCAAAGAAGTAGAAGCTCGACTTGTTGAAGAACGACAGCGACGGCTTCAAGAGCGCCAGAATGCAAAACTGCAGCGGCTGTTTCTGGCAGTCTTAAGCGTCGCGTTGGTCATTGCCTTGGGGTTAAGCTTCATCATCTTTAATCAGTACCGCTGGGCGACGGAACGGGAACAACAAGCGAGAATCAGTGAGGTGCGAGCGCTGGCTGCATCCTCAGATGGGCTATTTACCTCGAACCGCCGGCTGGATGCGCTGATTGCGGCCCTGAGAGCGAGAGAAAATATGCAGGTGCTGGAGGATGTTGATCCTAGTACTCGTAGCCAGGTAGAACTCGTGCTACAGCAAGCTATTTCGGGAGCCGATGAATTTAACCGTCTATCTGATCCGCCAGCAGGGTTGTCTGGGCTTGCTTTCAGCCCTCAGGGGGATATCCTGATTGCGGCAGGCCAAAACAATACGCTAGACTTGTGGGCAAAAAATGGCAAATTACTACGAACCTTAGAAGGGCATAGTGGGCCAGTCTTGTCTGTGGCAGTTGACCCTCAAGGCGATCGCATGGCTTCGGGCAGCGGCGATCGGACGATTAAACTTTGGCAGCTAGATGGCACATTTCTCCAAACGTTAAAGGGACACCAGGGAACCATCTTGTCTTTGGCTTTCAGCCCTGACGGGCACTGGATCGCTTCGGGCAGTGACGACACCACGATCAAGCTGTGGCGATCGGACGGCAAACTGGTTCGCACCTTCACGGGTCATGCAGGTGGAGTATTGAGCGTGGCATTTACTGCCGATCAGCTCGTGTCAGGTAGCGAAGATGGCACGGTGAAACGGTGGTCGCTTGATGGTCAACTGCTGGCAACCCTGAATCACCCTACTGGCAGCGTATTGCGTGTTGCCGTTAGTCCTCAGGGTAATGCGATCGCTACGGCTTCAGACGATCAGACTGTCAAGCTTTGGACGCTCAAGGGTGAATTGTTGACTACGCTCAGAGGGCATACTAAAAGTGTGAATGCAGTCGCCTTTAGTCCAGATGGCACCCAACTGGCAACGGCATCAAGCGATCAAACGATTAAACTTTGGACGCGAACGGGGCAATTGCTCAGAACTTTTGCTGGGCATCGTGCTGCTGTGACAGAGGTAGCATTTAACCCAGTCGATCAAACGATTGCCTCTCTTGGATGGGATAACACCATCCGGCTTTGGAACCCCAACAACCCCTTGCTGAAACCGTTAATCGGGCATAGTTCTGAAGTTTGGGGAGTGGACTTCAGCCCAGGTGGCACCCGGTTAGCTTCTGCAAGTACTGACAAAACCGTCAACCTGTGGAAAATAGGGAGTGGTAATGGCATTCAGGCAACGTTATACCGCAGGCTGACAGGATACCGAGCGATCGTTAGAGCTGTTGCCTTTAGTCCAGATGGTCAACTGTTAGCAACGGCGAGTGCCGATCAGCTCATTACTTTATGGACGCCAGAAGGTAAACGCATCAAAACTTTCAAAGCTCATGAAAGCGATATCCGGGGTATTGCCTTTAGCCCTAATGGACGGTTGCTGGCTTCGGCTGGTACAGACAGCACGCTCAAAGTGTGGAATGTGCAAAACTTGAAAGATGGTACGCCCGCTTTACTCTCTACTTTGACAGGACATCGATCTGGGATTTTTGGCATTGCCTTTAGTCCAGATGGGCGCGTCCTTGCTTCTGCCAGTGAAGACGGTACCGTGAAACTCTGGACACCCGATGGACGATTCTTAAGAACCTTTCGAGCGCATCAACTGCCCGTCTGGTCTGTAGCGTTCAGCTCAGATCGGCAAATTCTGGCATCTGCCGGTGAAGATCAAACCATCCGAATTTGGCAAACGAATGGACTGCTGCTCAATACGTTGAAGGGGCATGGCAATGGTGTGCGATCGCTGGCCTTTAGCCCCAATGGGCAACTGCTGGCTTCTGGAGATAGTGACGGCATCCTCAAACTCTGGCAAAAAGATGGGACGTTGCTGACAACGCTAAAAGGACATACTGCGAGTATTCAAAGTATCGCTTTCAGCCCTAGTGGTGAACTTTTTGCTTCTGCTAGTAGAGACAGCACCGTGATTCTATGGAATTTAAACCGGGTAAAATCGCTGGGGCAAGTGATTGCCTCTAGCTGCGATTGGGTGCGGGACTATCTGCAAACGAATTTGAAAGTAGAGCAAGCTGCTCCTCTTCAACATACTTTGTGTGCTGTAAAAGGGTTCTAGATTTTAAGTACAACGCATCTCTCATCTGCTTGAATGTCCCCCATTAGAATGGAGGTGCAGGAAAAAACTGCGCGGGCTCTGTACTTTCCTGATTACCAGCAATTAACCGGATTTGATATTAGCTAGGCAACTCGCCCAAAGGCTC
>DATNOY010000547.1:0-3375 GCA_036703495.1 Coleofasciculaceae cyanobacterium | reverse complement strand
AGGCGGCAACGACGATATGGATGGCGGTGCGGGCAACGACCGTTTAGACGGCGGTGCTGGTAACGACACCATCAAGGGTGGCAAAGGTAACGACAAATTGCTAGGGGGTGACGGCAACGATTCCCTCTTTGGGGGCGTGGGCAACGACATCATTACCTGTGGTAAAGGTCGGGATCTCGTAGCGCTGGAAACTGGCAAAGGTAGCGATCTGATTAAAGATTTTCGCGATCGCCAAGATACCCTGGGGCTCAGCCAAGGGCTATCTTTGGGCAAGTTGACGATCGAACAATCGGGTCGCAACACGCTGATCAGCTTCCGCAATGATTTACTGGCTACCCTGCGTAACGTCGATGCCAGTAACCTGACCAAAGCTGATTTTCGTAGCGTGAGTTAACCTGAGTTAACCTGTGAAACAAAAGAAGGGGAGGGCGATCGCCCTCCCCTTCACACCAGCCTCACTCGGGCCCAGATTAGGGCACAGGAGATGCAGGGGATGCCGGTATTGCGGGGGCTGCTGGAACCGGACGTACTGGACTCGGCGCAGTTACCGCAGGTGCTACAGCCGGTGTGCCTAAAATGCTGGGGTTGCCTGTATCAAACACACCCGCAACACAGGCAATCATGTAGGTTGCCAATGTACCTACGAACAGCGCCTTCCAACCTAGTCCCACAATCTCTCGGCGGCGCGAGGGCACTAGAGCCAAAGTGCCACCCACAAAAATGCCGAATGCAGCCAGGTGAGCAAATCCAGAAAGGGCATAGCTAGTGATGACAATAGCTCGACTGCTAAGCGTTCCCGCTACTGCCGCTGCCCCCAAAGCTTGATAGGGTGGAATCGCCGTTTCAAACAGCCGCCGCCCAATCAGCACAGAAGATTGCCAAAGCTCATTCCACTCTAGGGAAATCCCAGTGAGCACGGTGAGAGGCAAGAAGAGTGCCCCCAAGATATTTTGCAGCGTCAAGATTTGGAACCAATCGCCGATCGGGCTAGGCAAGCTCGCTAGCAGACCGAAGAATTGATTAATCAGATAGACCAAACCCAGGATCAAAATCACAACGCCCGCGATGGTTGCGGCCATTCTGACTCCATCTAACACTCCACCAATCGCGGTATCCATGGGCTGTCTGCGCTCGATCGCTTCCCTAGATGCTGTTTCTCGAGAGCCGTTACCCTCATAGTCAGTCTGGGAGCGATCGTCAGAGATGCCATCGGCTGTCTGAGGAACGATAGTTTCTGGCACCAAGATCTTGGAGAGGACAAAGCAAGCGGGGATGGCCATCACAGAAGCCGAAACTAAGTGCCCCAGAATGTTAGGAAAAATGGGACGAAGAAACCCGTCATAGATTACCAGGGTTGAAGACGCGGCTGTGCCAAAGCAGCATGCCAGGATGGCACACAGCTCACTGCGAGTCATTTTATCCAAATACTGCCGCACCACAATCACGGCTTCAACGCCGACAAAAATATTGACAACCCCGCTCAGAGATTCCGCACCACTCAACCGCAGGATGCTGTAAAAAATCTTGGCGAAGATCTGCGTGATTGCCTGGATGATTCCCAGGCTGGAGAGCAATGCCATTAATCCTGAGAAAAACACCACCGCCGGTAAGGCTCTAAAGGCAAAAACATAGCCTAACTGAATGCCGCAGAAGCCCGGCACCACCTGTGCCGAGTCCGCTGCGCAGGCACCATTTGGCGCAGCCGGCGACAGCAAAAAAGGCTCCTGCCCTGCCAGGGGCACTAAATTCTCACCAAAAATAAATCTTGCTCCCGCATCTGCCGCATCAAATACGACATTGAGAATGTTGCTCAATCCTTGCAGCCCTGTCCTGATGGTTGGCTCTGCGAACACCAAAAACCCCAGAACCAGTTGAAGGAGAATGCCGATGGCCACGACTCGCCAGGGAAAATATTTGGGGCTACGGTTTTCGGAAAATAACCAGGCGATCGCGCACAGCCCAAAAATCCCGATGAAGGAGATGACATTCAGGAGACTCATAAGTTAAATCCTTGCTAACTGGGGATAATCTGACTGGTAGTAAATGGATCGCCTGGAAGGGTGAAGACTGCTGGGAGGCGTGAAGCATCTGATTGCGGAGAGGGCTTATTCGCAGAAGGCAGGAAAGCCAACGATGAACGTGAAAGGATGAACTGCACATCCTGAACTCTGGATACCTAAAAAAATCGTACCTACAGAGAATACCTAAAAAATTTCAATTCGGAACAGTCAGCTTTCTGGAAACGGCAAAGTTTTCTGAAGTATCAATGTAGGATAGGGGTAATTCCCCTCATCCGCTTGATTCATGGATGCCTTTGCTCCTAACCCGCCTGATTGGACGCAGCCTGCTGTTCATGCCCATGAGTTTTGCTGCCCTACCTGTCGGGCCTTGCCAGCAGCGGCGGCACAAGTCTGGATCAATCGGCGATCGCCTGTTTTCACCGAAGATCATCGTCGCAAATGGCAGGAGTTTTACCACTGTCAGTGCGGTACTGTGTGGTGGGCCTGGAGTGGCGATCGACCCCCTACCACGTTAAAAAAACCTGATCTGCCGCCCCAGTTTCCCTGGGAAAACCGAAATTTATTCGATAATTAGCACCCTGCCCGTGACACCTGCCGATCGCGATACCATCCGCTCCCTAATTCAGCTTCAAATGCAAGCCTTTCAAGACGGCAACGCAGTGGAAGCATTTTCGTTTGCTAGCCCATCCATTCAAGCTCAGTTTGGTACCCCAGAAACCTTTATAGCCATGGTCAAAACCGGCTATCCGCCGGTTTATCAACCCCGATCGGTCGTGTTTGAGGAAATGACCATGGTCCAGGGATTGCCTGCCCAAAAAGTAATGCTGATGAGTGCTGAAGGAGAGTTAGTGCGAGCCATTTATTTGATGCAGCAACAGCCTGATGCCAGCTGGCGGATTCATGGCTGTTTCCTGATACCGGTAGGAGGCAAGACCACAGGTTAGCGGTGGCGGCTTCCCTTCTCAGCCGGACGTCCGAAGAATCTCGGATGACTGAATCATGGGATTTGTCTAGAACAGAGGCATCAGGGGAGTAGAGGCTAGAGTTCTCCTTAAATTGAGGATTCTACAGAATGGAAACCCATTCGCTATTCCTCGGGTAAGTCGTGGTTCACCTGTGTTGTTGATTTTTTTGAAAGGAGTACAAGGTGCTCCTTTCAAAAAATCAGCAGCCTATAGCAATTTTCAACTGAGTCAAGTCCAGATGATTGTTTGAAAGGCTCGTTCCGCGAAGCTCTCAAACAATCATCTGGCTTTAACCGAGTGCATACCGCTCTAGTGTTCTGTCAAGAAAATTTTGACGAGTCGAAGACCCTCAAAATTTAACCCTAATCAACTCCCTGGCTTGGAGCTAC
>DATNOY010000546.1:0-4607 GCA_036703495.1 Coleofasciculaceae cyanobacterium | reverse complement strand
TACAGGACAGCGGAGGGAGGGCGATAACCCCTCTCTCCGCTGTCCTGTTTTAGAGCGTTGTACACTCCGCTAAAGCCAGATGATTTTCTGAAAGCTTCGCGGAGGGAGGCTTTCAGAAAATCATCTGGACTTGACTTAGTTGAAATTGCTATATAACCGGAGTCATTAGAAACAAGGAGGCACCCCTTCTGCACCCCCTTGTTCTTGATGTCCTAAACAATCTAGCGATCGCTACACGCCGCTGTGCCCTAAGGCATGACAAAAGCTGGTGACAAGACTCGAACTTGCGACCGGCGGTTTACAAAACCGCTGCTCTACCAACTGAGCTACACCAGCAGTCGAATCTAACTATAGCAAATTCTCACACGCTTCTCCTCAGTGATTTTGTAATCAATTGTTTTGTAATGAGGTTCCGACTGCTCAGTCCTCATCTTTGCTTGATCAAGCAAGCCCAACGGCTAAGGAACTTGAGCCACAGAAGCAGCCGTTGCTGCCCCCAGCGGATTAACTGCTGTCCAGCCTTCTGCGGAAGGTAGAAGCGTTTCAAAGTGCAGATGTGGGCCTGTAGAGCTGCCGGTACTGCCAACCAGCCCTAAAACACTTCCCTGCTCTACCCAATCTCCAGGTTTAACGGCGATCGCCGATAAGTGAGCATATAGGTTTTGTTGTTGAATCCCACTGGCTTGCACCACGACGGCTAAACCATAGCCTCCCATTTCGGTTGCCGACACTACCCGACCTGCCAACGCCGATAAGACGGGTGTACCAAAGGGTGCGCCTAAATCAATCCCGCTGTGAAAGCGGCGATCGCCTGTGATGGGGTGAATGCGCCAGCCAAACCCGGAGGTTAGCGGGACAGGAATCGGTAGAGGGAAAATCATGTTGCTGCTGGTTAACCGACTGCCCCCAGAACTATCCTCAACATTCTGAGTTTGAAATCCCCCGCAGTTGGCCGCAATGACTCGCCAATAATCTGAAGTTTTGCCAGCAGCCATTTGGCTAACGGCGACAGATTTAGCCAGTTGTGAAGCCGGCACATCGGAAAATTTTGTAGCTCCCCGAGAAAGCTTGATGAGCTGAGAAAGGGGCTGTAGTCTTTTGATCTGCTGGGGGCGATAGGAATCCTCAGGGAGTATAGGGGATGCCGCCAAAGCAGAGGAAAACACTGGGTTAGAGTAGGTGGGTTGAACGTTTGCAGAGAACTGGCGATCGCCATCAGTTTCTACTGGAAACGGGCTGGATGTAGCGAATAACCAATCTTGAAACATGGATTTCAAGGGCTTGGGTATAGCAGCGCCTAGCGTTGTCCCCAGAGTGCTGAACGGCTCAGCAGCCATGACCTCTACTGTGGGAACGCTTTGTGCCTGCGTTGGCGTGAGAGCCTGCGGCAAGGCGTTCGGCGGCGGGTTCAGGCGCAACGCCTCTTGTGGGGGAACTTGGTCTGGTGGCGGCAGGGCGATCGCACCCGCAGTTGCCCCTTGAGCTGCACCAGGACTAGATTTCAGGTTGCCTGCTGCTTGCGGCAGGTCAGACGGCTGGGGGGCAGGCGATTGAGTGGAGTGAACTGGAACGACGCGGCTCACCGACACCGTTTGGTTGACGAACACGGCGGGTTTGGCAATCGAGGGCTTGCCGGCTGGCTGCGTCTGAGCATGGGCGGCGGCAACGGTAGCAGTTGCTATTTGCCCAGCCACCTGCTGCCCAATTGGTAAATAAGGGGAACGGCGGGTTGGCGCAGAGCGAGCGGACGGGGCTGCTGCAGCGCTAGGTAAATTGCCGTTGGACAGATTCAAGCAGCGATCGCTGAGATAGGGCTGCAGCAGTTCCGGTGTCGCAGGAATGGTGGAGTATCCTGCCTCGGCAGGGACACCCGCAATCGGAGTGGTGGCGATGGCTCCAGTTGCCTGAGTGGCAGGGGCCGCAGTCGTAGGATTAGCTGGATTGGCTGCAGTTGGTGTGCCACCAGGCTGTCCAGGTTGGCTGATTCCTTGCGCCGCAAGTTGTTCAATTTCTGCCAGCACTGCCGTGCGGACTGCGGGCGACAGGGCAGGATGTTTAGCCACCTGACGGGCATCCTCAAATTCACCGATTTGAGCGTAGTAGAGCGCCAGCGTGACCAGGTTTTGCTGAAGTTGGGAGGCTTTGACCTGGCGATCGCGGTTCACTAAGGTCTCTAATCGAGCGGCAACAGCCTGTCTGGCAGCAGTAAGTTTTGCCGAGTCCGGTGTGGTGCTTGTCTCTGGGCTGGGAGGATGAGCTGCTGAAGGATTAGCTTGAGGTGTGGCTGTGCTGTGTGGTGCAGGCGCTACAGCAGGACTGTCTGAGCCATCTGGAACACTTGAGTCTGCTGATGGGGGTGGCGTGGCAGGCTGTGTAACCGGATCAGGCAGCGCATCCGAGGGTTGGGATGTTCTGGTGGCTGGAGCCGTTCCGGCTGGAGATTCTGCGTCTATCGGCTGTCCAGGGCTGACGACGACCGGACTCGTCTGCTCAGGGACAGCGGTTGTTTCGGGTGGCGATACTTCTGTTGTAACGGTGATGCCTGTATTGGTGGACAATTGACTGCTTTCAGTAGCGGTCGTTTGAGGAGAAGGAACCTGAGGATTAGAGGCACCTAAAAGGGGCAGCGTATAAGCTTCAAGGATAGTTGAAGTCATGAGGACAGTCATAAGATACTGCCCAATAGAGTTGGAGAAATGCTTCATCGGAACCTGAGAAAAGACGCAGTGTGAATTGGGCTAAAAAGTCGTTTGAAAACTATCAAATGTCCTGCATTTCAATGTCTTGCATTCAAATGTCTTGCATTCGCCCAGTTTTTTTGCTCACAGTTTCCCAGTATGGGGCAATAGGGAGCGGTATGGGTATGCTCTTGCACTTTTCAAACATCCGCTAAGACGGTGAGAAAAAAGGCTGCAAGAAAAGAGTTTCGTCAAAATTTATCATTTTAGGAACCTTGATTAATTGCCATGTTGCCGATTTTGAAAGGCTGAAACTTCTGCAATCACGTTAGATGTTGTCGCGAAATTTAAATTTTTGGAGTGATCTATTTAAGGGTTAGCATCCAATAACAGGGCAAAAATAACGTCTAAATTTTGGCATGGCAATTCATCAGGTGACTAGGACTTTCCTGGAGCTTCATATACACTTAATTCGCTAATCCAAAGGCAGAGTGATCAGATCCGGATAAGCTGAAGAAGAGATGGCAATCTTTTAGTCAAAATGGGATAGATAGGAGAGCCGTGAGAAGATTTGTTGAAGCTGGGAGCGATAACCAACCGTTTTTTGCTTGGCACATAAAAGCAGCCAGGTAAACCCTGATCAAGCTAAATCTCTACGACAAAGATTGCGCCCTGCGGCTGATTCTCTAGAACATAAATTTTGCCACCGTGGGCTTCGATCGCCATTTTGCAAAAGGCTAAGCCCAGTCCTGTTTGGGTAATGCCTTGGATAGAACCATCCACTGCATATTTCTCAAAAATTGACTGACGCAGCTCCGCTTTCACCCCGCTGCCTTGGTCGGCAACCTGGAGGCAAGTTTTGCCGTCCGGTAGATCGGTAATGCGGAGAGTTATCTGTCCGCCATTGGGCGAAAATTTGATGGCATTGGAAAGCAAATTGTCTAAGACGCGCCGGAAGAGGTTGCTGTCAATGTCAACAGGTTGGCTGAGGTTCGGTAAATGGCTTGTTAACTGAATTTGCTTAGAGTCGGCAATCGCCTGAAAATCTGCGATCGCCTGGTTGGCTAGTTCACATAGATCAGACTGCGATCGCTCAACGACCATCTTGCCAGATTGCAATTTTGCCAGGAGCAGCAGGCTGTCAATCATGGACTGGAGCTGATGTCCTGACTGCAAAATTTGCTCAACTTTGTGCTGCTGTTTGGGCTGTAGATCAGTGCGCATTAGCACAGCACAAGATAAAACAATGCTGGTTAACGGATTGCGCAGATCGTGAACAATCATATCGGACAGGTCTTGGCGAAGTTGCAGCGAGGCTTGCAGCGCATCATGCTGTTGTTTGATGCGCAGCATCGATCGCACTCTGGCTCTCAGTTCTAATGCACTCACAGGTTTATCGACAAAATCATCTGCCCCTGTTTCTAAGCAGCGGGACAGCACCATTTTGGAGCTAAGGGCAGTCACCATAATGATGGGAATATGCTGCCAGTGAGGATTTTCCTTGATCTGCTTACAGACTTCAATGCCATCCATTTCGGGCATCATCACATCTAGCAAGATCAAATCGGGGATGGCGGTTTTTATCCGTTGGATGGCTGCTGCGCCGCTTGAAGCATACTGCAGTTCATAGCTTTCTCCAAATAAGATGCTTTCAATCACATCAAAGCCGCTGGGCTCGTCATCGACAATCAAAATGGAGTGTTTAGGGTCCATGGGCTGAGATACCTGTTTGGTCAGGATGGTTATAGGCTAGGGGCTTAGACCTGAGAGTTGCTGCCGCAGGCTATCTATCAGGCATGATGGCTCAAGTGGATGCTGGCTGAGCGCTATAGTTCAGCCATGCAGTGCAGCAGCGTAGCTTAACTTTTTGGCTAGATGTGCTTTTGGCTAGACGTGCTTTTGGTTAGATGTGCTTTTGGTTAGATGTAC
>DATNOY010000545.1:0-5598 GCA_036703495.1 Coleofasciculaceae cyanobacterium | reverse complement strand
TCCCATTTTTGCTGCTTCATGGCAGTCTGGGCTTTAGTGGCGATCGCTTCCCCAGCTTGCCACTGCTTTTTCCAACGAACTACCGTTTTTTGCACATCAGCATAAATTTCCGCGTTTTTAGGAATATGGCTGATAATCGCCATTGCGCCCTTCATATCGCTTTGATCCACTTTTTCCTGAGCAAGCTTAAACAAGCGCTTTGACCAATCTTCGCGCAGCTTTTGAGCTTCCCCTTGTAAGGGATGGTCACTATCCCACTGCTTAATCAGATCCAACCCGGCAATTACCTTAGACAGTTCGCCATCTCGGGCTGCCTCACGAGCACAGTAAAGCCGCTCACCATCCAGGGTTAACTGGGCAGGATTACTGCAATTGGGCGGCGGGGGCAGCGTCACTAGCCACAGCAGCGCCGAGGTACCCATGCCACCACAAACGCCTAGAATGGCAAGCCACAGCAACGACCAGCGCCAAGGCTTGGGCTTCTGTGGCTTGGGCTTCTGTGGAGGAGAGGGTTGATCGGGAGGTAAGGGTTGATTGGGGAACGAGGAGGGCGGCACAGGGTCGGCCGCCTGGATGGCGGCATCGCCGTTTTCTGAAAGCGGCAGCGGATCCGATATTTTCTCCACAGGCGTTCCGTCCATTGAGGTGGACTGGGGCGATCGCTCTGATACCTCGTGCTTTACTTTGCCAGTCGGCACCCTTTTATGGGGCAAAAAACGGGCAAATAAAACTCCAGAAGCTTGATTTTGCCTGACACGCTTTTGCTTAGCTTGCTGTTCAGCCATGAAACTACACCAATCCCACACCATTTCAAATCGATGGCCGTCATCAATCAACCGTAGCTCAGCAGACGCAAAGACTCTGCAAAAGATTCTTCACCCCAGCCTTTCAGTTGATTAGCGTACCCATCACTGCTGATTCAGCACATGTTATTCATTTACACATGTTATTCATTTACATAGGGATCTTAGAATATTCAGCCCAATTAGAAATCTCATTCTTAATTGGGGCAGTATAAAAACCAGCAGGTCGAACCAGCCTGGCTCAGAATCCAGTCCTATTTTGGTTTATTAATGTAACTTTTCAGTAGTTCTTGCCTGGGTCAGCTTAAGGGATCTACTGAGGCGCGCTAGAACCATCCCCAGCATTATCTCCACTGCTCCCTGTTGAGCTTTCAGCATTCCAGATACTCTGACGTTCGTCCATCCAAACTTTGATGGAATATTGGGCTTGATCATACAGGGCACGACCCGGTGCAATCTGGGAGGCTAAATCGATCGCCATCGTCAACCGGCCTCGGTCAGCCAGAGCATTGGCTTGATTCAAAATCGGCTGATCTTGGGCGGTTTGCACCTTGGTGATCTCCGCTTGCCAGGTTTTGATGTTGGTTTGAGCTGCTTCATACAGGGCGCGATCGGGCTGAATTTTTCTAGCCATCTGGATTGCTTCTGGATACTTATTCTGCTTGGCCAATTGCTTCGCCTGATCCAGAACAGGCTGATCTTCTATGACTTCGATTTGCGTGCCCCATTCCGTGATTTTCGCTTGAGCATCTGACCAAAGGGCCCGATCGCTGGGAATCTCTTGAGCTTGGGCGATCGCTCGTTTCAAGTCGGCAATGGTTCCAGATTTAGCCATCTGCTCAGCCCAGACCAAGTAAGGGCGGTCTTCCAGTTTTTGAAGTTCCTGATGCCAATGGGCAATCAACGATTGAGCCGTCAGGCGACCCGGGCGATCGGGGGAGATTTGCTGAGCCTGGGCGATCGCTAGATTGAGTGAGCTAGAGTCTCCCCATTGAGACAAAGCATCGGCAAACTGCAGCTGAATCATGTCCTGAAGCTGTGCTTGCCAATTTTGCGATTGGGCTGCTTGATAGAAGGGACTATTGGCTGGAATTTGCTGGGCTGCCGAGGTGGCTTCCAACAAATTCCAAAGCTGCGCTGCCAAAGGCTGCTGTTGCAAATCACGGGTGCGCTGCTGCGCTTGACTGAGGTGAATCAGATCGCGGCCTGCTTGGGGAAAATTAGGATCAAACGGAATTTCTTCAGCCGTGGTCAAAGCCAGATCGGCGTTGCCCTGTTGCCACTGCTGCAACGCCCAATCCAGCAAAGTTTGGCTCCATTGCGTTAGGGCAGCTTTTGCTTCAGGAAAAGCCAGAGTGCCGGAAGGTACATCTTGCACCAAGGCGATCGCATCTCCTAGCTTGTTTGGATCATTGCCTTTCGCCAGCTTTTGAGCCTGAGTCACCGCCTGCCGGGCAGCTTTTTCTGCCAAAATTCGCTTAGCCAAGGCATCCGCTTGATCAATCCGCCAATACTCATCCTCCATGTAGCCCATTTCAGCTACTTGCGCCGCCGCTTCTTTCCAATTTTGGGCTCGGATCGCCACTTCAGCTCTGGCATAAAGTACATCTCCCTTATGCCATTGAGCTTTCCAGGTCGCGATCGCTTTTTGAGCATCTTCATACACCGGACTAGATACCGGAACCTGATTAGCAGCCGCGATCGCCCCCTGTAAATCATGCTGGTTAATCTTGGACTGAGCGCCCAGCAAAACTAAGGCAGACCATTCGTCTACCAATTGCTGAGCTTGCTCGTAAAACGGCTGATCTGGCGACCAATCCTTGAGCAGGGCAATGCCGGTGATCAAATCTGGCAACTTGCCCGATCGAGCCGTTTGTTGGGCGCAGTATAGCCGCTGCATGCCAAAGGTCGCAATCGTTTCTCCGCAGTTGGGGAGGGGCGGCAATCCAGTCAGCCATAGAAATGCTGAGGTGCCCATACCGCCAAAAATACAGAGGGTAATGACCCACACAATCAGCCATTCCCAGCGTTTGCCCTTTTGACGCAGCTGTTCCAGAAGGGGCAGTGTCCGAATCTGAGGCTTAGACAGGTCTGGAATCAGTCCTTGAGACGTTGAAATCAACGCGGTAGGCGATGGCTTAGGCAATCCAGATTCGATCGCCGCTTTTGGTTCAGCACTTTTAACGCTAGATGCTTTAACGCTAGATGTAGAGTGAGGAGATGGATGATGGGAAGAAGGCGATCCCTCATTTTCCAGCGACTGATCTGCACTCACAGCGGCATGGCTGGAGGGACTCTGACCCGAAATCAACTGGGTTGATAGTTTAAGAGGTTGAATCGGTGGAGAATTAAGTCGCCTCTTAGAGGAATTTGGATTGTTTTCACGGTTTTCCCTGGCTTTAGCTTTGCTAAGCGGCTCCTTCCTCATAATTTCTACCTAATCTAAGTCGTGCGGATGCAGGGTGTGATGGTCTTACTCTATGAAGTTAGTCCAGCTTACTCACAAATTTCAGATTTGAACCAAAAATCCTGGTGAATTCTACAGGTAGTGTTTTCTGAAAATTAGGGAATAGAGATGGGATGAGAAATCAGAGAAGCTATATCAAATCCGATTGAATCACCTGAATCAGAATGAGGGTGTAGGGCTCCGCCCCACACCCCTGCACACCCCTGCTGGAGTTTGGACTAATTTGCTCGATTCACGCCGCGCAATGCCCTCATTGAGAGCATGCAGTAAGGGATTTGCAATTTAATTCCCCACTGGCAACAACATTAGTGATAGGGGCGTAAGGCCTTGCGCCCCTACAGGGGTATACGATTTTCCCGCAGATCCCTAAACCCATTTTCCTGCGTCAAATTTTCTGAAAGGCTCGCTCCGTGAGCCTTTCAGAAAATTTGACGCGATTTAGTCCAAAGTCAAGAACCAGCAAACCGGCCCAAAAAAGTAAAGGCGCTCGTTAGAGCGCCTTTACTGATGATGAATGACATTTGGCTTAGACTAGCCTGCGCTTAGGCATCAGCAGCCGGTTTGGGAGCGCGATAGCCATAGAAATCAATGCTGTAGTTGGTGATCCGCACGCCCGTTTGCTCTTCGACTTGCCGCAACACCTCTTCAGGCAGCTCAATGTGAACATCCATTATTTGCTGAGTATCCAGGCAATTCACATGGCTATGGGGATCGCTGATATTGCCATACAGACGACCATCCGATCGCTCAACGCACTCAATCACTCCCTGCCCTGACAAGGCCTCCAGATTTTGGTACACGGAAGTATGTCCAATATCTTTCCCCTGTTGATTGAGGCGATCGTAAATCTCACGGGCAGACAGGTGTTCTTTTTCTTGCCAAAGCAGTTCCAAAATAAACCGACGCTGTTTGCTCAAGCGCATGCCTAGCGTTTGGCAATAATCTAGGGCGTCGTCTAAGGAACGAATTGGTTTTCTCCCGGTTGCTTCGGCTTGCATAGCTGCCACCCTTGAACCACTTAAAGAATTTGTCACGTTGTTATTTTTTCTATTCTAATAAATTATTTTTTGGTTCAGCGTCGTATCAATTAGCACCACTAGGAAAACAGGGAGCGATCGCTTCTGCGCTCCTTGGAAGCTGGCGCGTCTAGGCACAGCCTCATAACTAGAGAACCAGCATTAGAGAAACAGCTTCACCTTAAAAGATATTAGCGTCTCTACAATTTCCTGGGAGGCAGGTTGAGGTTCTAACTCAAACTCACTACTACTTTAACTTAGATAACTTAAGAATGTCTACTGATTAGAATCGCCCAAAGTCTCTCTATTCAAGGTTTAGATTCTGTTTGCCTTAAACTAACGGACTCCAAAGAATCAGTTTTTGAAAAATTGACGATTTGTAATAAAGCTTTGGCAGCGGGCTTTGATTTGCCGTCCGCTACCTGCCAACTGCCCGCTGTATCGACTTTTTTCTAGCTTAAGTATGGAAAACCGCCCCTTAAACCCGCGATCGCCTCAGCTTACAGACTGATCTGGGGAGAAAAGCTGCAGTCAGGCAGTTTTTGTCTTTTGTTCTGATTTATATAAAAACTAGAAGCTAAAACTTTAGAAAGCTGTGTTTATAGCTTTGAGAAGCTTTTGTAGATGCTCAACGGTATTTGATAGCTTTTCCTGCCATTTTTGTTCGTCTAGCTATCCTAACTATTCATTACAGCTCTTTCGCTCTGCTCAAAATTCGACAATAATGCTTTCATGAACCAAGCGCGAGGCTTGAGGTTGAAGCTCAGGGTCGTTCTTAAATGTCAGGTTGACTGCAAAGAACTAAGGATTTGAGTACGACCCCCTTATTTCGGGGACTGTAGTCCAACAACAAGCTAAACAAGGCCAACGAGCCGAACCAGGCAAATTGTCTACAGCCCATTGCTTTTGAGAAAACGTATAGGAGACACGCTGTGAAATTAGCAGTTTACGGAAAAGGCGGGATTGGTAAATCCACAACAAGCTGTAATATCTCCGTTGCTCTTGCTCGACGCGGTAAGAAGGTTCTGCAAATTGGTTGCGACCCGAAGCACGATAGCACCTTCACCCTGACAGGCTTTTTGATCCCCACCATCATTGATACGCTTCAGGAAAAGGACTATCACTACGAAGATGTTTGGCCCGAAGATGTCATTTATAAAGGCTATGGCGGTGTGGATTGTGTTGAGGCAGGTGGTCCTCCCGCCGGGGCAGGCTGCGGCGGCTATGTGGTCGGCGAAACCGTGAAGCTGCTCAAAGAACTGAATGCCTTTGATGAATATGACGTGATTTTGTTTGATGTATTGGGTGGCGT
>DATNOY010000544.1:0-5108 GCA_036703495.1 Coleofasciculaceae cyanobacterium | reverse complement strand
ACCTGTCCTGCTTCATCCAGATAAATGGTAATTTTGGCATGTCCTTCAATGCGGGTGACTGGATCAATGACAATTCGTTGAGACATGAACAGCTTCCCTTACAGTGATGAATTATTACTCCAGCAATATTTGAGAAGACTTAAACCCTCCGGGTCTGATTGTAGGTGCGCGACGCATGCCCTCTAATCAAACACCTAGTAAATTGCCGAGGTCATAGGGGTGAGGAACAGGAGCTTGGGGAGGATAGATCATCAGTTATTTCCCGAACCCAGGATGCGCCATTCGCGCTGTCAGGGTTTCAGGGAATTCTTCACAATATTCTTCAAACGCCGTTTTTAGCAGTTCTCGGCCTTGCTGATGGGCAGCCTCAGATTGCAGCTCTTCTGCATCATCCCAAGCGGCAAGGCACTCCTGCGAGGTCACGCCTGTCTCAGCACAGATGGCCCGAGCCCGCTCTATGGTTTCCTGAATTGCATTTTCCCAAAGCGCTGCTCGCGATTGTTCGATAAAGTTGCTGTGCGCTAGGATATCCGCCAGCGAGATGATGCCGATCAATTTCCCCTGAATGACAGGCGCTCTCACCAGTCCATTATCGGCAAACAAACGGGCAACATATTCGAGACCGAGATTAGGATTGACTACAATACAAGGTTTAGTCATGATTTCATGAACCCGCACCTGATTAGGATCTTTACCAAATGCAATCACTTTGTAAACAATATCCGTTTCGGAAATGATGCCATAGGCATCTTGATCGTGGCGTCGGTCTACAATTAAGGCTCGCCAACCTCGGGCTTTCATTAGCATGACGGCTTCAGCCACAGTTGCCGAACTGCGAATTGTGGCAACGTCTTTGGTCATAATGTCAGATGCCTTTAGCATGGTGAACCTCCTAAAGATTGCTTAATTCCGTCGGGATAAAGGCAGTTTAACTAGCCAAATCAAGGCAATTCCTGTAATTGCACCGACTACAGCCCCCATTGTTAACCCGGTTATAGCGCCCATTAATGCTGTTTTCAGGTTGAAGGGATGGGACTGGATCAGCCTTGCGCCGATAAAGGCAACGGACAATCCCAGTGCCCAAGCGAGTGCGTTGACCATGATCCACAAAACGGCTCGGCGAATATGCGCTTTTAGCACCAGCCATTGGGCAAATCCCATCACACCTCCCACCCAGGCTCCTAGCAAAAACGCTTCTCTCAGCAGAACTGTCGTGCGCATCCCCGCCGTTAAGTCTATGTTCAAGGAGGTGGAAAATGCCATAATCACGATGGCTTGTATGCCAATCAGCCAGGCAATCAGTGCCGCGATCGCGGTCACCAGCACCCACTTGCCGACATGCTGAATATAGTGCCGCAGTACCAGCCATTGGGCCAAACCCAGGACAATTCCTTGTAGCAAGCCAACGATATGTAAGCTAGCAATCATCCCTACCCGATCAACCGGATGGATTGCGATGCGGGCGATCGCAATCATGCCTATCCCCACAAGTTCAGCGATCGCCATGGCCACCACCCACTCTTCCCATAACGACCAGCTTTTTCTCCAGAGCCGCATCTGGATCAGGCGGCGGCGGTTTTTCGCGGGCGGATTGGGGGTCGGCGGATCGGGCATGGTTTTCTCCTTAGCCAAATTTGATCTGTGTCCCTTCCAGGTGCGGCATTTTACCGGCCAACAATGGCTCCAGAACTGCCCGGATGCAATCCGCAGCCGGAGGGCAACCCGGCAAATACACATCGACTGCCACAACAGTATGCACGGGGGTAACTCGCTCGAGTAAAGGCGGTACAATCCCTGGAGCCTGAGGAATTTGCCCGTTCAGATCAGCCGCCTCAATGTAGCAGCGCTGGAGAACTGACTCTGCACTTCCCCCAGGATTGCGCAGCGCGGTCACATTGCCCGTCACTGCACAGTCTCCAAAAGAAACCAAAAGGCGCGATCGCGCTCTCACCGTCTGGATCATCGCCCAGTGATCTTGATTGGCGATCGCCCCTTCTACCAGCACCACATCTACACCTTGCGGATACTCCTTCACATCCACAAATGGGCTATAGACCAAATCGACCTGATGGGCTAAGTCAAACAGCCATTCATCGAGATCTAGAAAAGACATATGGCAACCAGAACAGCCCCCCAACCACACGGTAGCCAGCTTTATTCGTTCCATTGCTTCTTCTCCCGTGCCGTGGCAATAAATTCAATGCGGGCACGGTTATGAACCATTTCCCCCACTGTCGATCCTTGATGAAAAATGGCTCCTGTGGGACAAGCTTCTACGCATTTGCCGCAGGAGGTACAGGTTGAGGAGGTACCCCAGGGTTGGTTTAGATCCGTAATCACATGCGACTGACTGCCTCGACCTGCCATATCCCAGGTGTGTACGCCTTCCAGTTCATCACAGACCCGCACACAGCGTGTACACAGCACACAACGGTTGTGATCAATACCGAAGCGATCGTGCGAAATATCCACGGGGCGATCGGGGAATTGGTAGGCTAGACGAACATGATCCATGCCCACTTCCATGGCAAGATTCTGCAACTCGCAATTGCCGTTGGACACACAAACGGAGCAGACATGATTGCCTTCAGCAAACAGCATTTCAACAATGATGCGACGATACGTTTGCAATTGAGCCGTATGGGTTTGAATATTCATCCCTTCCGTCACTTTTGTGACACAAGCCGGCTGCAGCTTATTGCTCCCCGCTATTTCAACCAGACAGAGGCGACAGGCACCCACCTCCGAGACTCCTTCCAGTTGGCAGAGCGTTGGGATGTGAATACCTGCATCTCGCGCAGCATCCAATACGGTTTCATCCTCGCGGGCGCTCACCAATTGATCGTTGATCGTTAATGTTTTAACAGCCATAACCGATGCCTGCCTTTTGATTGGAATCAACGAGTCTTTGGGGGATTGGGATCACCATACTTTGCTGAAACGGATGCGGGTTGGGGTTCTGGCGAGGGTTTGATCAATGCCAGATATTCATCTCGGAAATAGCGCAAGGTGCTGATCACGGGATTTGGTGCAGACTGACCTAATCCGCAGAGGCTCGTCTGCTTCACCATGTCGCACAATTCTTCGAGCAGTTCTAAATCTTTGGACGTGGCTTGGCCGGCACGAATCTGGACTAACAGTTGATGCATCTGCACTGTACCCACCCGGCAGGGAATGCACTTACCGCAGGATTCATCCCGACAAAATTCCATAAAGTAGCAGGCAACATCTACCATCTGAGTGCTTTGATCCATTACAATCATGCCGCCAGATCCCATGATGGAACCCAACTGGGTCAAGGACTCGTAGTCCACAGGAGCATCAAATGCAGATGCCGGAATACATCCTCCCGAAGGTCCGCCCGTTTGTACAGCTTTGACAACACCACCATCCGGTACACCGCCTCCCATCTCCTCGACGATCTGGCGTAAGGAGGTTCCCATCGGCACTTCAATCAACCCGGTGTTGCAAATTTTGCCTGCCAATGCAAATACTTTAGTACCTTTGCTCTTTTCGGTGCCAATGCTGGCGAACCAATCGGCCCCTTTACGGAGAATGGGGGCAATGTTGGCAAAGGTTTCAACATTATTGATCAGGGTTGGGAAGCCCCATAGCCCCCGTTCTGCTGGGTAGGGCGGACGCGGATGAGGGACTCCCCGTTTGCCTTCAATGGATGCCATCAGGGCCGTCTCTTCGCCACACACATAGGCTCCGGCTCCAATCCGAATATCAATCCGAAAGTCGAACAGGGACTCGAAGATTTGGCTACCCAACAAACCTAACCGTTGGGCTTGCCGAATAGCGTTTTGTAACCGGCTGATTGCCAACGGATATTCTGCCCGAATATAGATATAACCTCGGGTTGCGCCAACCGCATAGGCTGCGATCGCCATCCCTTCTAGCACCCGATGCGGATCGCTTTCCAACACGCTGCGATCCATAAATGCGCCTGGATCGCCCTCGTCGGCATTGCAAATAACAAACTTGTGTTCAGACGTGGCCTTCGCCACCGTGGCCCACTTCAATCCTGTGGGATAGCCTGCACCTCCCCGTCCCCGCAGACCGCTACGGGTCAGAATATCTACGACTTGATGGGGCTTTAGTTCATGCAAAACCTGATAAAGGGCTTGATAGCCCTCGGCTGCGATGTAGTCTTCAATCCGCTCTGGATCAATTTGGCCGCTGTTTTCTAAAACAATCGGCAGCTGTTGGGTAAAGAACGGACGGGTGCGATCGCCCCGTTGGGCAATCGTCTTTCCCCCATCCAGAGTGCTAACAATTGAAGCCGCCTGTGTCGTCGTCACCTTTTCATAAAGCGCAGGTGGATTATCTGATCCTGCTGACCGATAATCCACCTGGACGAGTGGACCCTGGCAGCATAGCCCCATGCACCCTACCCCACAAACCTCGACTTCATCCGCAAACCCCTTTTCAGTAACCGCCGTTTCCAGTTCTGCTTTCACGGCTTGCGAATTTGCCGATAGGCAACCTGCTGCAACACAGCACCGAATCCGGACTGGCTTGTGCGATTGGCGCTCTGTTTCAGCAATATTAAGCAGTTCAGCAAGATCCATGATCTAGCCATCCTTGAATGTAGGTTTGAACGGATTCGGGGGTTTGATGACCCACAACGATGCCGTCCAAAACAACGGCAGGAGCAATGCCGCAGGCACCCAGACAGCGAGCGGTCATCAAAGAGATCTGCCCGTCTAGTGTCGTTTCTCCAACCTGCAGGTTGGCAGCTTGTTCAACAGTGTTCAGCAAAGCTGTAGCCCCTTTGACATAACAGGCCGTGCCTGTACACACGACACAGGTATGTATTCCCTTCGGCTTTAAGGAGAAGAGATGGTAAAACGTGGCAACGCCATACACCTGACTGGGCGGCAGTTTCAGGGCGTGGGCAATATAAAGCAACAGGTCATCCTCTAAATAGCCAAACAGCTCTTGCGCTTTATGCAATACCTCAATGAGAGCATCTTGCTGATACTGATGACGCTTGAGAGTGATATCCAGGATTTTAAAGCGGTTATCTCCACTAGCATGATGGGATACAGTCTTTTCTAGGCACTGGTCTTGCTGATGAATCATCGTGAAAATCCCTGGTTGTT
>DATNOY010000543.1:0-5389 GCA_036703495.1 Coleofasciculaceae cyanobacterium | reverse complement strand
AGGCAAGATCTTGGTCAGGGAAATAAACGAGACATCCACCACGCCCAGGTCTGGGTAAGGTTGACCGGACTCATAGAGATCTTCAGGCTTGAGGTAGCGAATATTGGTTCTTTCTCGCAAAATCACTCGCGGATCTTGGCGCAGGCTCCAGGCAACCTGCCCATAGCCAACGTCAATGCCGTAAACGCGAGCCGCCCCTGCTTGGAGTAAACAGTCGGTAAAGCCACCTGTGGAAATGCCGCCATCTAAACAAATGCGATCGCTTACCGAAAGTTGAAACGCTTCCAGCGCTTTTGCTAGCTTTTCGCCGCCTCTAGAGACAAAGGGCGATCGCTGCTTCACTTCAATCTCAGCCAAACTATTGACTTCAGTTCCAGGCTTGTCGATTAGCTGCTGATTCACCCGCACTGCTCCAGCTTGAATCAGCCGCTGAGCCTGTTGGCGAGAGTCACAGAGGTTGCGTTCTACGAGCAGTATGTCAAGGCGTTGTTTGGGCAAGGGGGTTAAAAAGAAATTGGGGCTTTGTCCACAGTAATACAGCAACTGGCTGAATGATCTGGTTGCTGTTGCCTGAGCTAGAGATTTTTCACCATTGTGCTGACATACTACATTTATGTTACAATATGTAGTCAAAAGCTTTGTTTAGGATTTGTCTAGGAGCTATCTGGAATTTGAAGCCAGGTTGTCCTTATGACTAACGACTGACGATATTGCACCTACCCCATGCCAACACCAGGCAAGGAGCCATTCTCATGCAAAAACTATTAGAGATTTTGCGATACTACCGATCGTATTGGTCGCTGTCGTTATTTAGTATTGCTGCCAGTAGTTCATTTGAAATTATCGATTTGGCTGTCCCTTATGCGATCGGGCAATTGCTGAACGAATTATCTCATCAGCCCTTAGACGCACCTCTGGAAACGCTGATTACGCAAGTGGCTGGCTGGTTGGGACAATCCGCCGATGGCAATTTTGGATTAATTGTGCTGCTAGGCATTATTTTTGGAGTAACGGTGGTTCGGGCCCCGCTCCAGCCTTGGCTGAGCAATTGGTTTCACTGGGATATTTCCTTCAAATCTAGGCGAGATCATAGCGGAGAAGCGATTTCTAAAATCTTGACTTTACCGCTCGAGTTTTACGATGAAAACAATCCTGGGCGGATTGCCGGACGGGTTGCCAGAGGGATTTCTAACCACACCTGGACTTATCCCGAAATTGCCGGACAGATGATTCCCAAAATATTCCGCGTGGGTGGAATATTTGTGATGATTTTGTTAATCGAGTGGAAGATTGCCATTCTCTTTTTACTCTCGTTTGTTGTCATTCTTAGCTTCACCGTGAAGAACCTGACACATTTAATGAAGAAGGAAGAGCGATTAGATAAGTACGAAGAAAATACTGAAAGCCATACGTCTGAAATTATCACCAATATTAAAACGGTAAAAGCGTTTGCAACAGAAGCAGTAGAACTGAAGCGACAAAAACGGCGGATTCAGCGGCAGTTTTTGTTTCTCAACTACCGCATCCACTTGGGATATACCAAACTGTTTTCCTGGCAGCGTTTGGTGATTGAATCTTCGGTGTTTACCGTACTAGCGCTGACACTATGGGCAACGGTACAGGGACAAATTTCTTTGGGTCACTTTGTAACCACGCTGACTATCTCTAGCATGGCCTATGCCGAGCTAGAACCGATTAGCCAGCTTGCCGAAGTGTTTGCCCGGCGTTATGCCTCCATGCAAAGTCTGCACGAATTTCTGGCAACGCCGAGTGGCAAGGATGCTGCCAGCCTAGCCGATGCTCCGGAAGCGATTCGCCACTATCAGTTCACGGGCAAAGTGCATTTCGATCGCCTGAGCTTTGGCTACGACGAGAAGCGTCCGATTTTGCAAGACATTAATTTGCTGATTGAACCCAACCAAACGGTGGCGCTGGTCGGACGTTCTGGTTCGGGTAAATCGACTTTGGTGAAGCTGCTGTTTCGCTATTTTGACCCTCAACAAGGACGCATCTTGATTGACGGGCAGGATGTGCGATCGCTAGATGTGACGGGCTACCGCAAACGCTTGGCGATCGTTCACCAAGAAGTAGATGTCTTCAATGGCACGCTGCTGGATAACTTGACCTATGGTAATCCCCATGTCACAGCGGCAGAAGTTCAGGAAGCTTGCGAAATTGCCAGAGTCGATGAGTTCATTCGTCTACAGCCTAAGGGATATAAGACGGTCGTGGGGGAACGGGGAGTGCGCCTGTCGGGAGGGCAGCGGCAGCGTTTAGGCATTGCCCGCGCCCTGCTGATGAACCCCGATGTGCTGGTGTTTGATGAAGCAACTTCTAGCCTGGACTATGAATCCGAGCGATCGATCCAGCTAGCGATGCGCAGTATCTTAGGCACACGGACCACGATTATCATTGCCCATCGTCTGAGCACCGTTCGGGAAGCCGATAAAATTGTTGTTCTAGATCAGGGACAGATTCTTGAAGTGGGTAGTCATGATGAGTTGCTGCATCATGGTGGTATTTACAACCGTCTGCACAAGCTGCAAGAAACGGGTGAGCTGGTGGCGTAATGTCAGCAAAATCCAGCTATTTCAATGGCATGACCTGACGCTATTGCCTGGTGAGCGTCAGGTCATGCACGTTGATCAAGCCCGGAAAATGGGGTGTAGTGGTAAACCCCCTGACATCCCTGGCACCCCGTTCAAAACGCTTTAGAAAATCATCTGGTTGGATGTGAACCCAAAGCGCTATAGTGCGTGGCGTAGGATGAATGAGTAGTGAGTAGACGAAGCTGATGAAAACTCTCAAAATCACCTCCTGTATGGCAGAAAATTTTGAGCCGTACTGTGGGGCGATCGCCGCTTACCTCAGCGAGCAGTTGCAGCTGTCGATCGAGTTCGTGAAGGATATTCCCTGGCAAATGCGAGAGCAGCAATTAGATCAGGGCGAGATTCAGGTCGGCTGGATTTGTGGCTTCCCCTATGTGTGCAAAGCCGATCAAGTCAATCCAACGATAGAACTGCTGGCTGCGCCGGTCATGCGGGGCGATCGCTATCAGGGACGACCCGTCTATTTCTCGGATGTGGTGGTCCATCGGGATAGTTCGTTTCGCAGCTTTGCCGATTTACGGGGCTGCACTTGGGCCTACAATGAGCCGCGATCCTACTCGGGTTGCTATGTCACCCGGCATCATCTGGCAACGCTAGGCGAGTATGAAGGTTTCTTTGGCAAAGCCATAGAATCAGGGGCGCACCAAACGTCGCTGCAATGGCTTTTGCAGAGGCAAATTGATGCTTCGGCGATCGATAGCACCGTCCTAGAACTAGAGCTACAGCACCATCCTGATATTGCTGACCAAATTCGCATTATCGAGATCTTAGGCATTGATGGCTTGGGCGGCAGCCCCATTCCTCCCTGGGTGGTGTCTACCCAAGTTCCACAATCAATCCGCTCTGAGCTGCGGCAGGCCTTGCTTCAGATGCATCAGACTGCCGCTGGGCAAGCGATTTTGCAACCTTCCCCGCTCGATCGGTTTGTGGCAGTAACCGATCGCGACTATGATCCCATCCGCCAGATAGCAGAACCGGCAGAAAAAGTCCGGCTGTAAATTAAGCGCTTCGCGCTCAGATCATCTGGTTCTAGTGGTTTTTAAAAACCAAACAATTCTTGACAGAACACTCGTTCAATATCCCGACCTAAAACCCTGCCTCCCGCAATCCCTGATAGGCTAGAAACAGGATAGGGTTTATCCTGCACCCAAACGCCAGCCGATTTGAGAGAGTACGAAAGAGAACACTATGCCTCATACCATTGTCACCAACACTTGCGAAGGCGTTGCAGATTGCGTCGATGCCTGCCCGGTTGCCTGCATTCATGAAGGCCCTGGAAAAAATACCCAAGGAACCGACTGGTACTGGATCGACTTTTCCACCTGCATTGATTGCGGCATCTGTTTGCAGGTTTGTCCTGTAGAGGGGGCGATCGTCCCCGAAGAGCGACCAGAATTACAAAATACGCCTTAATTTATGAGGATGTGAGGATAAGGAATAAAAAACTCCTTATCCTCTTTGCTTTGGTTTTCTCTTTCCCTGCTTTCCACGCTCACCATGACCCCGACGCCCCTGCTGCTAGTCGAAGATATCTACGCTGGCTACATGAAAGACCTTGATATTCTTCAAGGCGTTAATTTCAGAATTGATCCCGGAGAACTTGTCGTTGTCGTGGGCCCTAACGGGGCAGGAAAATCGACGTTAGCCAAGACTATTTTTGGCTTACTGACGCCCCATCGCGGCAAGATTATGTTTCAGGGCGAGAATATCGTAGGTCTAAAATCGAACCAGATTGTGCCCCGCGGCATGTGCTACGTGCCGCAAATCTCCAATGTGTTTCCCTCTCTCACTGTGGAAGAGAATTTGGAGATGGGTGCATTTGTTCGCAGCGGTTCTTTAAAAGAACTCAAAGATCGGGTATTTGCCCTATTTCCTCGCCTAGTAGAACGACGAAAGCAAAGAGCCGGAACCCTCTCAGGTGGAGAACGACAGCAGCTAGCCATGGGGCGGGCGCTGATGCTGCAACCCAGCCTCCTGATTTTAGACGAACCTTCAGCTGCCCTTTCCCCCCTGTTAGTTAACAGCGTTTTTGAACTGATTCAACAAATTAACCACAACGGTATTTCGATCATTTTGGTCGAGCAAAATGCTCGCAAAGCCCTAGCTATGGCTCATCGAGGCTATGTACTAGAATCAGGCCGCGATCGCTTTGAGGGCCGCGGCGTGGATCTACTCAACGATCCTAAAGTCGGACAGCTCTACTTAGGGGGCAGCTCTCACTAAACTCCTGCCTGCTACCCCACACCCTTACCTCGCTATTTTCCATGGATCCCCTCACCCTGATCATCGGCAACAAAAACTATTCTTCCTGGTCACTGCGAGCGTGGCTTCCCCTCAAGCAGATAGGAATTGAGTTTGAGGAAATTCGGATTCCGCTAGATACTCCCCAGACCCATGCCCAAATTCTGAAATACTCTCCGTCGGGCAAAGTGCCGGCCTTACAGCATGGAGAACTACTGCTGTGGGAATCCATTGCCATTTGCGAATACATCGCGGCATTATTTCCCGATCGCTACCTCTGGCCGGCTGACCCAACTGCCAAAGCGATCGCCCGCTGCGTTAGTGCTGAGATGCATGCCGGATTTTTGCCATTACGGCAGCAGTTGCCCATGGACTGTCGTACTCAGGTTCCCTGGAAGGGGGTAACGCCGGCCGTTCAAGCGGATATCGATCGCATCTTCAAGATTTGGCAAACCTGTCGGCAGCAGTTTGGTCAAGGTGGCGATTTCCTGTTTGGGACGTTCTCGATCGCAGATGCCATGTATGCTCCTGTTGTTTCT
>DATNOY010000542.1:0-2774 GCA_036703495.1 Coleofasciculaceae cyanobacterium | reverse complement strand
AATGGTGAGAAATTGCCCCGGTTGAAAATTAGGAATTTCAGCCTGATCTTCTGGCTTCAAGTAGAACGATGTAATGTCTGCACTCTCTTTCACCTTACGAAACACGACAAAATTTCGCCAGCCTGTCCAGGGTTGATCGGCTATTTTTTCTGGTTCTGCTTCACGCTTAGAAGCAACAGCTTCCTGCCGTTGGGTCTGAGCGACTAAACCTAGCAGCGCCCCACAGCCCGTACCAATCACTGAGGTGGCAAAGGCCCATTTGTGAGCCGCTTCCTCGTTAGGTTTGGTCAAGCCAACCACAGCCCCTGATAGAATTGTCGTAATTGAAAAAGCAGCAGCAGCGACTGTAACCATGCGGACAACCGGATGCTGGATTGTTTTAGATTCAGCCATAGTCTCTCTGAGAACCAGGATTACGAATAAGGATTAAATAAGCAATGGCCAGCCCTTAAGGACATGTTTTGTTGACGAAGTCACATTTGTAAACAAAAGGTTCTTGCCAGTTCAGCGGAATTTCTAGTAAATCTCGCGTCCCCGTAAATCCTTGCCCGATAAAGAGCAACAAAGCAAATGAATTAAGAATGATATGGGCAGTACGCCAACGATTATGTTTATCCTGGTAAATATCAGTAATGGTTGCCAAAGATAGAACCATCAAGAGAGCGGCGGCTATGCCATAGTAATAATGCGAAATATACCACTCATTCGTCCGGCGAAAGATTTCTGGTTGACATCCCAAGAGAACTAACCCCGCACCAGTCAGTGTGGCAAATACTGCCCGCCAAAGTCTGGATCTGGCATTGTAGAGGATCACCAATGAAGCGATCGTTGCGATAAAAATCAGTACAACAAAGCTGGCGCGGAACGGTTCCTTTGTCCAAACCTGTCCTTCTACGATCTTGAGAAATAAATCATGTCCTAATCCCAATAGGGCAAGCCCCACAACTGATCCGCTTAACCAACGACCCAACCGCACATGCTCTGGCCCAGCTGGCGGTACTCTCTTGCTGCCCAAGGCTAGCGCTTGTCGTCGCTGACGAACTTGCAACGCTCGACTGACAACGTTACCGATCAGTGGATAGATGATAACAATTGCGATCGCAGGATGCAACAACAGAAAAACATCTTTGATGTCCATTTTCGCCCCTCCCGAGTGGATGATGAATCACAAAAATAACGGCTAATAGCAAACCGGCTTGAACAACCTGCATAAAAACGGCGGTGCAGGGGGCACTGCTCCCGGCGTGGGACTCCGCCCTGCACCCCTAATCACAAGCCATTAACCCGATTGGATATAAGAACTAAAAATTTGGAGGATTGGCATTGCAATCGTCACAATCATGCACAAGGGTGCGATGACACACCCTTGCCAAGGGGGCTATCTTACTTCAGCCGCAGGAAACTGAGTAACCTTCCCTTTACCCACAGCAACCACTACATCGAAATGGGAACAGTAGGAGAAAGTGACATCATTGGCTTTGTTATAAAGATTGACCACCATTCCTGCTCCACCTGGCTGAATTCCAACAGGTTCAAGATCACCGAAAAAGAAGCGTCGAAGCTGATCGCCACTGCCAATCTGCCCTTTACTCTTCGTGATTAACTCAATCTTTTGTTGAGCTGTCATTTCCTGGGCGGATGCCTGAACTAGAGTAGGATTAACAACTCTGAGGGGGGCATCCCAAACCGTTACTAAACCTGCCAGAGTGATACCAACAAGTACAGAAGCTAGCTTCATGATGAAAATCTTCTCACTGAATGATGGACTGAATAATGGAATGTCGTGAACTGTTAAGTATGATTAACTTGGCTGCACAGTAGACTATAGGCTGCGTGAAATAATTTCCATGATTGAAATCAAGTTGCAATCATTCTTTACGGGAACTTCCTTACAAGAACTGCACCATGCGCCGGTGTCGAACAATCACCCCTTCTTCTTCTAGCTGAGCCAGTGCCCGAGATAATGCTTCAGGCGTGAGAGCAAGATCCTCAGCAATTTTTCTCAGCGGTTGATCAAATCGTACAGATAGCTGATCTGCCGACAGCCGTAGATAGTGCAGTACCCGATCGCGAGCCGACCGAATGCTGCGTAGCTCTAATAACATCTTGATTTGGTGCAACCGCCATGCCAGCTGTTTCATCATCGCTTCCGCCAAATCGGGATGCTGACGTAATGCCTCCAGAACAGCTTGTTTCGGCAGTAAAGCAACCCGTGAAGGCACTTCAGCCATTGCCGTACAATCATAAACGTTGATAAACAACGCTACCTCTGCAAAGCTTTCTCCATGCCGAACGCGGTAATGATTAACAGCCTGTCCATCTGCAGTATAGTGCAGCAATCCAAGCTGCCCAGACTCTAACCAAAACGCAAATTGAGTCAACTCTCCTTTATGAAAAAGCGTCTGTCCAGTCGCTAATTCCCGGTATTCAATTAATGGTTGCAAATCGGTCAAAAGTTGTTCGGGTCTAAAACTATCCATCTTCTAAGCAGCTATTTCCATCGCAGTAATTGTTGCAGTCATCAATAGACTTAGTCGGAAATAAAGTTTTCGGTTTGAAAATTGGTTTGTGGTGCGGCTCCGCCGCACCACAAACCAATTTCCGATAAAGTCTAATAGATAGGCACTGCCCTATGGCAATCCTCAATCAGTCGTCAAAACCGAGCAGGGTTTAAGATTTGATGGCTTCAATTCCTGTCCCCAGAGCCTTTGCTTTGCTTAGTATTTAGAATGCAGCTGTTTCCTGAGCCTAAGCTGAGAGTGAATGAAGGGGTG
>DATNOY010000541.1:0-3502 GCA_036703495.1 Coleofasciculaceae cyanobacterium | reverse complement strand
AGATGAGGAAAGTAGTTTGATGGGTGCGATCGCCAGTGTCAGCCAGGGAGAAGATTTGTAGCGCAAAAAACGTAACCCAATGGAACCACACTGAATCAAACAAAGAAACCTCATAAACAGCTTCCGTAGATCGAAGAATGAGAACTTCAAGTGTTCGAAATGAGAGACAGAAAACTCAACAACGACTCAGATCAGAACATTGTTCAAACTTTCTTTAACACCACCTGAATGCCATGTTTGGGACGTAGGGTGATGGAGGGTTGCAGTTCAATGGTTTGATCAGGAATTAGTTCGAGATGAAACGTTTGGGCGATCGCCGCTAAAATTAAAACCGCTTCCATCAGCGCAAAACTTTTGCCAATGCAAATGCGAGGGCCATCGCCAAACGGAAAATACACTCCGCGAGGTAGCTGTTTTTCTAGATCAGGGTTCCAGCGTTCTGGATTGAATGCCTCTGGTTCTGCAAAGTAACGCGGATGGCGATGCATCACCCACTGGCTGGCAATCAACGTCGTACCTTTGGGAATGGTGTAGCCCCCAATCTCACAATCTTGAGTGGCTTCTCGCGTGACTTCGGTGACAGGTGGATAGAGCCGCATGGCTTCTTGGATGACCCAATGGGTGTAGGTCAACTGCGGTAGATCCGCAATCGTGGGCGATCGCCCATCTAAAACCGTTTTCAGTTCTGTATCCAGTGTTTGCCGGACGTGGGGATGATTTGCCAGCAGCATCCACGTCCAGGATAAGGCGTTTGCAGTAGTTTCATGTCCTGCCAGAATCAGCGTGGCAACTTCATCCCGCAGCTGTTTGTCGGTCATGCGGCTGCCATCGTCTGCATCTTCAAGTTGCATCAGCATTCCCAGCAAATCTTGATTGCTAGTCTCATGGGTACGGCGATGATGGATCATGGCATACACAGTTTCATCCAAAAGGGCGATCGCCTCCTGATAGCGGCGATCTACTTCATCCTTCATCCCCTTGCTCTGGAACGTTTGTGACAGGATATTTGCAGTTAGATTCAAGCTTTGCTGAAACCATGCACCGGTAGTTCCAGAAGCCAGGGCAGCATGCCGTTCTTCCTGATGCTCTGCCCAATTCATGGCTTCATCCAGCGCCTGCGCAATATGGTTTGCTTCTGCATCGGCGACATCCTGATCAAATAGCGTCTTCATCACAATGTTGAGGGTGAGGCGCATCATGGCTTCATGCACATCCTGGATCTCCCCCTCCTGCCAGGTTTGCAGCATTTTTTGGGTGTAGTCCACCATGATGGCACCGTAGCTATTGATCCGCTGTTGGTGAAAGACAGGTTGTGCTAACCGTCGCTGCCGCCGCCAAAAATCTCCCTCACTGGTTAGCAAACCGTTGCCCAGCAAACCGTGTAGCATCTGCAAATCCTTGGCCTTCACAAACAGCAGGCGATCCTTTAGAACTTCCGTAATGTGGTCTGGATGGGTCAACAAACAGTACCACGCCTCTCCAAACTGAAACGGCACAATGTCTTCAAACTCACGGGCACAGCGAGTCATAAACTCTAACCGATCGCGGCTGTAATCGGCGATCGCAGTACGGGCACTCGGACGCGGTAGGGTTTGTAAATTCAGGCTCATCGTCATCTCTCCAGACCAATGCAGGTTAAAATGTGAGCAACACTCACTTTTATAAAATATGAGAATCGCTCATGTTTTGTCAAGAAAAATGTGAGTAATGCTCACTTATTTCTGGAGGGAAGAGACGGAGCCGATGGCTGAAGATGCATCAAGTCCTGCAGGAATGCGACGTAAACCCCGGCAAGCTCGGAGCCAGGAGCGAGTTAACCGCATTCTGGATGTGGCAGAAGCGCTGTTTATTGCAGAAGGCTACAACGCGACCACGACGAACGCGATCGCCACTCGTGCCAACGTGCCGATCGGGTCGCTCTATCAGTTTTTCCCCGACAAGGCGGCGATTCTACGAGCATTGGCGGTTCGCTACGGAGAGCTACTCCATCAACGGTTATCCATACTCGATAATCCAGAACTGGAAAAACTCCCGCTGCCTGCCTATGTAGACCAGTTAATTGACAGTTCTGATCAATTCTTCTCTGAGCATCCTGGCTACTACGCCATCTTTATGGAAGTGCAGGGAACGATGCCTGAACTGGAAAAAATTGAGGATGCTGCCGATGCGGTGTTAATTCAAGATTTTGCTACGTCTCTTGCTCAGCGGGGGCTAGATCCGGCTGACTGTGAAGCGATCGCTTTTGTGTTGGTAAAAGCGATCGGAACTTTGCTATGGCTCTCGTTGAGTCAGGAAAAAGCCTTTCGTCAACGGCTGGTGGCAGAAACCAAACGGCTCACCCTCAGTTACCTGCAAAGTTATGGTCAGATCGGTTGAATTCGAGTTGCTTGCGATATTGATTCGGAGGCTGTCCCATCTGGCGTTTGAACGCTTTGCTAAACGCAGTTTCAGAATCGTATCCGACTCGTTCAGCCACCTCTCCTACCGTCAAATTGTGCGATCGCAACAACTCAACTGCCCGAACCATTCGCCATCGAGTCACGTATTGCAGGGGTGCTTCTCCCATCAGCCACTTAAATCGGGCTGCAAATCCAGAACGCGACATATTCACTCGTTTTGCTAGATTCTCTACCGTCCAGGTTGCTTCAGGTTGATGATGAATTAGAGCCAGCGCCAGACTGATCTGTGGATCAATCAATCCGCGTAACCAACTGCTATCATCCGGTTTCAGACTACTGAGATAGGCTCGTATCGCCTGAATAAACACAATGTTCGATAGGTAGGTAATCATCATTTCCGCACCCGGACGGTTTGAGGCTGTTTCGCACGCGATAAATTGCAGGGTGGAGTCTAGCCACTCTACCGCTCGTCCCTCTTCTCCTTGGATTAATAGCAGCGGCGGCAGGGCAGAGAGTAAAGGATTAATCTCACGATTTTCAAAACTGGCTTTGCCACACAAAACGGTTGCCCCAGTTCCACCACCTCCATAGCTTAACGTCAGTTGTCCCTGACAGGGGCGATGAGATAGCAAGTCTGCAAGCGTCACCAGGGGACTATCGGGGCGATCGCGCAACGCATGAGCAACGCCCGTCGGCAGCACCACCAGATCACCCCCCACCAGTGGAATTGGGTTGTCTACTCCTTCTACTTCCAGCCAGCAGTGACCTCGCATCACCACATGAAAAGAGGCATCTGCCATTGCTGCCATCTGAATTCCCCAGGGTGCTGAAAACTCAGAGCGGCAATGTACCGTACTGTGTAATTGAACGGATTTAAGAATTTCAGTCAGTGCATCCATCTGAATCAGCAGAAAAATCTGGACGATTGAATAGGAATGTTGGCTTTTCTGCCATTCTAAGTCTTGCTCCACAGATTTATAACTAGAGGGAAGCTAAGTTTTTGGAGTTACACCATGACGATCGCAATTACCGGAGCCACTGGAAACACAGGTGGACGCATTGCCCAACAGTTGATTGAAGCTGGAGCCGATGTCACCGTTTTA
>DATNOY010000540.1:0-3098 GCA_036703495.1 Coleofasciculaceae cyanobacterium | reverse complement strand
CCCGTAGAGCCCAGCACAATAAACAAAAACATCAGTGGAGCAATTTTGCGGTGATTGGCGCGGCTGACGGCAGCTTCTTTAGGCTCCATCACCTCACGTCCGCGCCAGCCCGTCAACCCCACAACGCTACCCATGACCAATACAACGATCGCCATCATCAAAGGATGTCCCCAATGCACAATCGGTTCGGGAAGGTTAAAACTGCGGAACCAGGCCGCGATCGGCTCTAGTAAATTTGTCAAACTAGATGACATGGGTTTTCCTCAAGTCTTGGCTTTATTTAAGAATTGTTAAAAATATTTTAGGCGAATCTTTCTGGCGATTTGACGCGATTGCCTTGAAAGTGACCTTAGACCGCTAAAATAGTGAAGCCTTGCGTTCTTTTACTGCGTTGTGCTATGCCTGCTGGTCAAAAACTCTACGAAGGGAAAGCCAAAATCCTTTACACGACCGATGATCCTGAAGTGCTGCTGACTCGTTTCAAGGACGATGCCACGGCGTTCAATGCTCAGAAGCGAGGCAGTATCGCTGGCAAAGGAGAAATGAACTGCGCTATTTCTACGCATTTGTTTCAACTTTTAGAGGCAGAGGGAATTGCCACTCACTGGATCGACTCGCCAAGTGCCAATGAAATGCGGGTGCGAGCTGTAAAAATTGTGCCGTTGGAAGTGGTTGTCAGGAACATTGCAGCCGGGAGTCTCAGTCAACAAACTGGAATCCCTCTAGGAACTGTTTTACCGCAGCCTCTCGTGGAGTTCTATTACAAGAATGATGCGCTAGGAGATCCGTTGCTGACGAGCGATCGCCTGTTCCTGCTAGAATTGGCTACCCCTGCGCAAGTTGAGCAACTCCAGTCTACCGCCTTGAAAATTAACCAGATTCTTTCGGGTTTCTTTGCAAGATGCAGCATCACCCTGGTAGATTTCAAACTGGAGTTTGGAATTGATGCTCAAAGCACTCTGCTATTAGCAGATGAAATTAGCCCAGATACTTGTCGGCTCTGGAACCAAACAGATTCTGACCCGGCAAAGCGGGTAATGGATAAAGATCGATTTCGGCATGATCTTGGGGATGTGGAGGCAGCCTATCGACAAGTGCTAGAAAGAGTTCTGGCACAGTCGATTCAAAAATAAGTGCAGCCGATGCTGTAAAATTGCTCCGTTCACCTGGGATCATCCTAGGATCGTTGACCCATATCTATTGGGGATTTCCTTGATGTTGTTGCCTGATCTGCCTCGGCAGATCGCATGGTGTGTGGACGTGCCAAACAATCTAAACAGTATGCGTTTTTCCCCCGTTCTATTCGCAGTTCTCACTGCATCTGCAACCCTTGGCTCGGTTTGTCCTGCCAAGGCAAACACACCTGATCCGGTGGATCAGAGTGGCGATGCCGTCAGCAATTTGGAGATTGCAGCAAGTTCCAACACAGATATTCCACTTCAGGAAAACCTTGAGGGGAGACAGCCCTCGGTTGATCGACCGAGTACCCATAGCATTGCTCCAACCGCCAGTGCCCCTGAGAGTCCGGCAGTGGGATTCTTTGACCAAGCAGCTGCGCGCTCCAGCCAGCCCCCTGCAGCAGCGTCGGCTAGCATGGCGCAGGTGATCAACACACTGCCTCCCAGCTCATCGCTACCCGCTGCGATCGGTGCAGTCCACCTGGCTCAAGCGGATGCTCCTGGTACTCCAACGGTGCCTGGCAGTGCAGCGCCTGATAGTGCAGCGCCTGGCAGTGCAGCGCCAACGGCTCCTGGCACAGTTCCTAGTATTCCCCTACCCACAGGATCGGAAACAGTTCCCACCCTGCCTACAGCCCCCGCGACCCCTACGGCACCCGGAACCCCAGAAACCACCCCGCCTACGGCCCCCGCGACCCCTACAGCACCTTCGACAGTTCCCACTACCCCAGAAACCACCCCTCCGGAGTCTTCCAGTCAGCCAGAACCACGGGTTTTGGTAGCTGAAGTGGCAGTATCTGGCGTAGAAGGAGATTTGCTGAATCGCGTTTATCAGGCAATTCGGACTCAGCCAGGGCGCACCACTACGCGATCGCAATTGCAAGAAGACATCAACGCGATTTTTGCTACCGGCTATTTTGCCAACGTGCGAGCCGTCCCCGAAGATACTCCCTTGGGGGTTCGGGTCACGTTTGAAGTGCAGCCTAACCCAGAATTGCGGGCGGTGCGCTTACAAGGCAGTGCGGTGCAAACGGTGACTTACAAAAATCAAGAAGTACCGCTCCAGCAGGCAGTGGATGACATTTTTGGCAGTCAGTATGGCAATATTCTTAATCTCAATGACTTCCAGGCAGGCATCACCCAGCTTAACAAGCTTTATCAAGACAACGGCTATGTTTTAGCTCAGGTGGTGGGTGCGCCCCAAGTCTCTCCGGATGGCACCGCTACCCTTGAGGTGGCAGAGGGGGTAATTAGCAGCATCAAGATTCGGTTCCTCGATCGCGATGGCAATGCGACGGATGATCAGGGCAATCCCATCAAAGGTAAAACTCGCAATTTCATCATCACCCGTGAGTTTGATTCGCAGCCAGGGCAGGTCTTTAACCAGCGTCGCATCCAGGCTGATCTGCAGCGAGCTTTTGGGCTAGGCATTTTTGAAGACTTGCAGGTAGCGCTGAATCCTGCTCCAGATAATCCCCGTCAGGTCGATGTGACGGTTAACGTCACCGAGCGTCGCACCGGCACCTTTGGAGCCAGTGCAGGCGTTAGCTCAGCCGATGGTCTGTTTGGAGCCCTCAGCATTCAGGAGCAGAACTTGGGCGGTAACAACCAAACCCTTAGCGCCGAAGTCCAGGCCGGTTTGCGGAGCTTGCAGTTTGACACTAGCTTCTCAGATCCTTGGATTGCCGGTGATCCCTACCACACCTCTTACAGCGTTAACGCCTTTGGTCGGCAGTCGATTTCCTTGGTGTTTGACGGCGGTCCAGACGAAGTCAACCTGCCCAATGGCGATCGCCCTCGGGTTTATCGGCTGGGTGGAGGCACGACCTTTAGCCGTCCGCTGGGTAATGGCTGGACTGCTTCTCTAGGGGTGCAATATCAAAATGTTTCCATCCGGGATAGTGACGGCAATATTAGCCC
>DATNOY010000539.1:0-5053 GCA_036703495.1 Coleofasciculaceae cyanobacterium | reverse complement strand
TCCCGGCTTGAATGGCAGCAATTGTGGGCAGCAGCCCGGCACAGCCGACAATGCCAGTCACTACTACCTCGGCATCACCATAACGCGCCACTTCCACCACCCCTTCTTCACCAGCCAGGAGGATAGGCTGCGGGGTCAGATCGGCGATCGCCGCCTGTAGGGCAGGCAGCTGTGCTGCGTCGCAAATAGCTACAATCTGGGGGCGAAACTGGCGGATCTGCTGGGCTAGCAATTCCACATTGCTACGCGCCGCCAAACCGACAATCCGAAATTGATCAGGATACTGAGCCGCAATATCCAACGTCTGTGTGCCGATCGAGCCAGTGGAACCAAGCAGGGTAATTGCTTTCACAATGAGCTAATGCATCCAACGCAGCAACTCCACTATAGGACGGTTGGGGATCGGGGGGAAGCAGGAAGGCAGGCGGAAGTATGCGGGAAAGTATGAGTCGTGGCACAACAGAGGAGAATTGCTTAAGATTGCCGTAAACAATTGCCAGATCTATGACTACCCGATCGCCCCATTCTTCTCGAAATAGCTCGATCCATTCGCAGCGGCTTGCAGCAGCTCCTGTAGAAGATGCCGAAGAGTCTTATCTTGACTATTTTCACGATGCACCTGGCACCATGCCGGGTACATTGGCGATCGAAGCGGATGCGCCGATTCCGGTCATTTTCCTGATTGACTACCGCGATGAAAACGCAGTGCGGATTAAGTTAGATCAGCCAGAAGACTGTGCGCCTTACCTGGACACCGAATCCGTCTCCTGGGTAGATGTGCAGGGGTTGGGCAGCGAGGATGTGCTGCAGCGGTTGGGCAAGGTATTTAATTTACATCCGCTAATGCTGGAAGATGTAGTCAACGTGCCGCAGCGTCCCAAGGTGGAAGAGTATCCCGAACAGCTGCTGGTGATTGTGCGGATGGTGACGTTAAAAGAGGATGGCAAAAGCTTCACTAGTGAGCAGGTCAGCTTTATTTTGGGCAAGCATTATTTGCTAACGGTGCAAGAAGAACCGGAGTACGACTGCTTTGGAGCCGTGCGCGATCGCATCCGCACCAGTAAAGGCATCATCCGCTCTCAAGGAGCCGATTATCTGGCCTATTCTTTGATTGATTCGGTGGTCGATGGCTTTTTCCCGGTTCTAGAAGCCTATGGCGAAAGCATTGAAGATCTGGAAGACGAAGTGGTGATGAATCCTAGCCGCCAGACGCTAGAAAAGATTCATAACCTCAAGCGAGAGCTGTTGGGCGTGCGTCGTGCCATTTGGCCGCAGCGAGATGCCGTCAATTCTTTGATCCGCGATGCTAATCCTTTGGTAAGTGAGGAAGTCCGGGTCTATTTGCGCGATTGCTACGATCACATCGCTCAAGTTTTAGACATGGTAGAAACCTATCGAGAGCTAGCTTCTAGCTTGATGGATGTCTACCTGTCCTCAGTCAGCAACAAAATGAACGAAGTCATGAAGGTGCTGACGATTATCTCCACCATCTTCATTCCGCTCACCTTTATTGCTGGCGTCTATGGCATGAACTTTGACCCCACCAAGCCCGGCAATATGCCAGAGCTAGAGCAGCCCTATGCCTACGTGGTGTGTTGGATCGTCATGATTGCGATCGCCCTGATGCTGATCCTGTTCTTCAAGCGGCGAGGCTGGTTTGATAATTTCTCAGGCATTAAAGATTAGCCTGTGGGTGGTAGGATTTCTACGATCGCCCCGCTTAGATTTCGGACACTCATGGATATAAAGTCTCTCATTCGCGATATTCCAGATTTTCCCCAGCAGGGCATCCTGTTTCGGGACATCACTACACTTCTGAGCCACCCCGAGGGCTTGCAGTATGTCATTGATTCGGTGGCTGAAAAATGCGCGCCTTTGGCGATCGATTACGTGATTGGCATTGAATCCCGCGGCTTTATCTTTGGTATGCCCTTGGCCTACAAGATGGGATTGGGCTTTATTCCGGTACGCAAACGCGGCAAATTGCCCGCTGCCGTCTACAAAGCAGAATACGCGCTGGAGTATGGCACAGACCAGGTAGAGATGCATCAAGATGCCATGCCAGCAGGTAGCCGGGCCTTAATTGTGGATGACTTGATTGCTACTGGAGGAACGGCCACAGCCGCCGCCAAGTTAGTAGATCAGGCAGGCTGTCAGCTAGCGGGATTCGCTTTTATTATTGAGCTGGGTTCCTTAGAAGGGCGGAAAAATCTGCCGGAGGTGCCTATCATCAGCTTGCTTGAATACTAAGGTTGCAAAAACTAAATTTTGCCCCATGGGGGGTTGGGGGCTACGCCCCTAGGCAGGGGTGAAGGGGCGCAGCCCCTGGCAAAACTTCTGGGTTGCTGTGCTAGCTTGCTGTACTAGATCGATCCGGATAAATCCGGCTGAGAAATTTTGTTGAAGGTTTATTCAGGGCACTCTCCGCATCAAAATAAACCTTCGACCTGCCGCCATCACGTATTGCCGCTGCGTTCCTTCAGCCGTCGCCAGTTATAGCGATTCCACTCATAGATTCCCTGAATCTCATACTCCATGCCGTTCTCAAACCGGACGGTGCAGCTTGTGGCTGGGCGATCGCCAGAGTCAGGCTCTCGTTCGGGGGGCTCGGTGACACTCAGCACCGTACAAAGAAACCATTCCTGTGCGCAAGGATCATCTGCCTGCACCCACTCCCAGAGGCTATTGGAGACCTCAATGCGATCGCCCACCTGCAGCGGCATCAGCAATTCACCGGCATATTGAGCAATATGAATCGGCTGCACCTGCTCTAGCCACTGTAAGCCATAGCGCTGCCGGATAAATTGCAGCTCACCCGAATCGCGATTGTGCAACCAATCATTCAAAAGCTCGGCTTTCCAAGAACGGTTTGCCTGAGCCTGGGTTTGGATAAAGCGCAGCAGCACTTGACGTTGGCTGGGCGTCAAATCTTCCAGCGGATTTGATTCCGTGGATTCGGATACCGGAAGCACCGCGTCTGCACTCAGACTGCTGGGATCTGCAAAAGGCTGGGTCTGATTCTCAATCCAACGGATCAGCGCTTGCAAAAGTACCTGCTTTTGAACTGCTTCCAACGGATAGCCGATCGCTTCGCACTCGCCAAAGGCTTCCCGGAGCGCTGCTTCAATTTCTGTTGGCGTCATAGCAACTACGTAGCAGCGGTCAACAATGCTGAATCTTCTCTCTCCAACTTATCGCTGTCTTCTCCCAGACGTCTACAGATAGTTTATATTTGCTTAATCATTTGTTGGACGATGGTTCTCTAGAGTCCGCAGAGCAGCTATGCTAATTTTTATGAAGATCCTCTCACCCAGAGCAGAAGACTATGAGTTTCGAGATTCCGGAATCCGTTAAAGTTTGGAGTCAGTTTTTCCATCCGCTGCTCATGTGGGTTTTGCTAGCCCTGACGCTATATGCCGCCTATCTTGGCTTTCAGTGGCGGAAGGCCCGCACCGCTGAGAGCGATGCTAAGAAAGAATTGCTGAAGGGCCGATTCAATATCCGCCACTATCAGGCAGGTTCTATTTTGCTAGCCCTGATGGTGCTGGGAACGATTGGCGGGATGGCAGTCACCTACCTTAACAATGGCAAACTGTTTGTGGGTTCTCATCTGCTGGCAGGGTTAGGGATGACGGGCTTAATTGCCACTTCAGCATCCCTGTCTCCTTATATGCAAAAGGGACATGACTGGGCCCGCTATGCCCACATTAGCCTCAATCTAGTGCTGGTTGGGCTGTTTGCCTGGCAGGCAGTCACGGGGGTGCAAATCGTCCAGCGAATTATCAGCAAAATGTAGTTCCCATCGGATGGGCAAACGGGTTTGACTAGCAAAGCGGTTTCAGATCCCGACCCATTTCCGCTAGAATTTCACCACTAAGGCACAAAGACACGAAGGGTATTCTTTTTGGAGTCTTTGTGCCTTTATCATGTGTCCGACCTGTGGTTTGCCTTGCCCACCGTTCATAACATCTGCAATTTAGCCTGATGCAAGACGAAATTTTAAGAAAAGAGCAAGAGTTTCACGATCGCTGGGCAGCGGCGATCGATGTGGAAGGGATCCAAGTTAAAGATTATTTTGAAGCCTGTACTGCCCCTGAAAATCGCTTTATTCTGCGGCAGTTGGGAAATGTCAAGGGTCAATATTTATTAGATTTGGGCTGCGGCGCTGGAGAAAATAGCGTCTATTTTGCCACTCAAGGGGCTCATTGCGTTGCCGCCGACTACTCTCCAGGAATGGTGGAAGTGGCGCTGAAGCTAGCTCACATGAATGGAGTTGCCGTGGAAGGACGGGTGATTAATGCAATGGCGATCGCCTTTCCCGACAACACGTTTGATATTGTCTATGCCTCCAACCTGCTACACCACATTCCCCACCCTGAGGTGGCCATTCAAGAAGCCTATCGCGTGTTAAAACCGGGCGGCATCTTTTGCTTCTGGGATCCGCTGAAACACAATCCGGTAATTAATGTTTATCGCCGCATGGCGACTAAAGTGCGGACCGATGATGAAACCCCGCTAGATATCGCCATTGTTGAGCGGGTCAAGTCCCTGTTTTCTCAAACTACCTACGACACCTTCTGGATCGCCAGCCTGTGGATCTTTCTGCAGTTTTATTTGATTGAGAAGGTCAATCCCAATGAGGAACGCTATTGGAAAAAAATCATTGTTGAACAAAACCGCTTAAAAGGGGAATATTTGCAGTTGGAAAAGCTAGATTTTATCCTGAAAAAAATTCCTTACCTCCGGCGATTTGCCTGGAATCTGGCGGTTGTTGCCCGCAAGTGACCCTAGCTTCACCCTAGTTTGGCGCTAGATGACGCTCCTCCAGAGGATTTATCAGCCCTGCTTGGGCAGGCGATATCCTGATCTTTGAGGGATGCCCCTCGCGCTGCTGGCTCGAATAAAACCAGATTTTTTTGAAAATATCTATGTTCCTCTATTCCTCAATCGCGGATCGCTGAGTAGCCCCAGTTTGATATGAGTCTGCAATATTCCTTAGTGGTGCCCATCTACAACGAAGAAGCCAATATTCCTGAACTCTACCGGCGGCTGC
>DATNOY010000538.1:0-10510 GCA_036703495.1 Coleofasciculaceae cyanobacterium | reverse complement strand
GGGTCGGAATTCTAGATTGCGGTATGATGGGCACCCTCGATCGCCGCACCCAATCGATCATGGTGGAGCTGATGCTGGCGATTATTGATGCCGACCCCGATCGCTGTGCCCAACTGACGCTGCAACTGGCTGAGCCGATGGATATCAGTCAGCCGATTAATCTGCTGCGGTTGCAATCGGACTACGATCGCCTGTTGCGCCAGTATTACAACCTCAGTTTAGCCAACATCAACATTGGCGAAGCATTTGGCAAAGTTCTAGAAGCCGCCCGCCTGAATAATTTACGGTTGCCTAGCAATATTGGGCTACTCACCAAGTCGATTGCCAACCTGGAAGGCACAGGGCGAGGATTTGATCCGTCCGTGAATGTGATCAATGAAATTCGACCGTTGATGACCGATCTGTTCCGCCGACAGCTGGTTGGGGATGACCCGATGCGATCGGTACTGCGCACAGCGTTGGAATTTAAGCAGCTGTCGCTAGACTCTCCGCGCCAGATCGGTTTTTTGCTCGATCGCCTGACTTCAGAAACGCTGCGGTTTAACATCAGCCTGCAAGATCTCAATGCGGTGCGGCGATCGATCGATAAGGCGGCCAATCGTCGCTCTTCCAGTACAGTGATTGGGGCGCTGATTATTGGAGCCGCCATTATTTCCACCGGGCAACAAACGCCCCAACTGCAGCTGATTGGCAATATTTTCTTTGCAGTGGCCAGCCTACTGGGGCTGTGGCTGGTCGTGACTATTTTGCGATCGGGAGGTAAGGGGCGATCGGAGTAAATTCCCTGCTGTACGTGATACGTAGCAACAAATCCTTTGCCATCGTTGCTCAATTGATGACTTTGTAGGAGGAATAGGCGATCGCGCCCACCGTTCCTCCAGTTTAAGTCCCGATCGCCTTGGTGCTGCCTGTGATTTTCGGATTGTGGGGTTGGAGAGCGGTGGCGCAGTCTTTTCGCAGAAAAATCGCCTTGTGGAGTGGATTCTAGAACAGCAATTGCCGTTTGATTCCCTGTATTACTATGGGGGCGATCGACCGATTCACATCAGCTATGGTCTACAGCAAAAGCAAGATGTTTGGGAACTTACAAACCGGGGAGTGCCTACAAAAAGGAATTGAGCAATGAATTAACTGACGGGGTAATATATCGTGGCTTTCGTCAAAGACTGAGATTGCTAAAAACAGACAAACTGTTCAATTAAATTTGATATCTGTTTATCTTTTGCAGCTGCCTGACACATCTCGGTAAATTCCAAGCACATCAGGTTTCACAGGTTAATGACTGGACACGAGAAAACCAAATAGGGAGATCGCTCAGAGACGGACTTTTATTTTATATCCCGCTTACCCTGGACGGTTAGCTATTGCAGAACTAAAAAAAGTCGATGACCTGAGTGCGATCAATCAGCCTGTGTTAGCCCAGATTGACCCCCAACCTAGCGATGTCTCACCCTCAGAAGGAGAGCTGGATGAAATGTGGAGTTTCGTGCAGAAAAAAGGGAATTAACGATAGTTGTGGCATGCGATCGATCATTTAACTGGGAAGGTGTTGGCATATGTTTTAGCAGACCACAGTGACAATATGTTTCTAAAGCTGAAACAATTATTAGAACCGTGTGGGATCAGCAAATTTTATCCAGATGGATGGGGAGCTTATCAAGGTTAGCTCCAGAACAACATCAAGTCGGTAAGATAAACATCCAGAAAATAGAGCGAAAGCATCTGACGTTGAGAACAAGAATTAAGCGACTGGCACATAAAACGATCTACTTCTCTAAATCTGAAGTAATGCACGATGTTGTGATTGGATTGTATATCAATCGTTACAAGTTTAGTTTAGCGGTGTAATGAGTATCATCACCAGATGTAAAACATTACCGCGTATATGCTTACCGGGTACGAGAAGGGGACTGATTATTGGGGCGCGACGGGTTGTGAACTGCCCGTCGGCTCAAACTCGTAAATGCCGCCATCTGCCATCAACGACAGAAACAGATGACCATTTTGGATCACATACGATCGTACATAGCCCCAATCTCTCACCAGGCGATTGTGGAGAGAACCTGGGGGACACATCGCGCGCGTTAGCGCCAGTGTCCCAAACTGAAGCTGATTAGAGCCAGACGATGTCCAAGTGCCACGCCCCCGGTTGCAGTCAAATCGCACGTTCACCCCACCATTGGCATTGAAGGCGATCGTATACTTCGCCCGATCGTCGGGTGTAAGCGTTGTATCATCACTGCTCTGAAATTGTACAAGCTGCCAGGAGGTGCCGCCCAGATCGCTCGCCGTTTTCGAGGTCTGTGCATCAGCCGCCCGTTCGACTAGATCAAGCCGGTTTGTCCAGGGGTCAGCTGCCATCACGGCGGTGGCATCTCGCGTAAACATCATCAAGTCGGGTCGGGTGGGGTCATACTTCGCCCAAGTGGGTAAGCCTTGGCTATTGGGATTGCCCCTTTTCACAAAATTGGCGAGGTAGGTGTGAAACAGGTGTGCTGCTGCCTGGTCTTGCGGGGTTACGGCTTTGCCATAGCGGGCATCCAGGGTGTTAAACATAAACGGCAATTCGCTGGAGTGGGACGCCCCCGTTGTCTCGGCGCGGAGTGATTCAGCCACATAGCCAAAGCGGTAAAGCCAAACCGGATTGTGGTGTGCCGTCATTTGGCGCGCTACGAAACGGGCAGGTTCGTGCATGGTCATATCGACGGCAATTGTTGGGATGACCACCTGTGGAGGCAGGGTGCCATCAGGGTTGTAGGTAGCGATCGCCTTCTCCGCATCTGAGCGAAAGTAGGAGAACGGATTGTCTAATGGCGGAAAGGTGACGGGCAAATCCGCAGTAGTAGTGCCAATGATCAAGGGTACGTTGGCTGCCTTACCCTGCCGCAAAATTTCCTCTGGCATCATGCTGATCACGGTGCCATCGACCATAGGTCCGCCGGCATAGGTGGGTGGCTTCGTCAGCAGAGCCTCCATACTCATGTCACCATTGACCTGTGCCGCTGGCAAGGATCGCAGTGCCGCCAGCGCTTCGGTTCCCGTGCTGGTAATGCCCACACTTCGGGCAAACTCAACGCCACTTTGCTCCGCCGAGGGCAGTTCTGGCGTACCCTCCCGCAGGTTGCGCAACCCTACTAAAAAGGTGCGTCCCCCTCCCGACAGCACCACTGCCTGGTGAAACAACCCCTGCGATTCTGATGACGTGAGATGGTGCATCACTGAAATGCCCCCTGCCGATTCGCCCACAATCGTTACGTGATCAGGGTCACCACCAAACTCGGCAATATTGCGTTTCACCCATTGCAGAGCAGCGAGTTGATCCATTAGGCCGTAGTTACCCAGTAATCCTTCTGCCGCTTGGGTGAGAGCAGGATGAGCAAAGAACCCCAGGCGACCCAGGCGATAGTTGAAGCTCACCACGACCATGCCCTGTTGCGCCAGCGGATTGCCATCGAAAATTGCAGCGGACGAGCCACCGTTGAGAAAGCCACCACCGTGAATCCAGACCATGACGGGTAGCTTTTGGTTAGACGCGATCGCTGCAGGTCGCCAAACGTTCAGTACCAAACAGTCTTCGCCTGGAGTGCTGCCACTGGCAGCAGAATCTCCCGGTATTGGCTTTTGAATGCAATCGTGACCGTATGCGGTGGCGGGACGCACGCCGTCCCAAGGTTTTACAGGTTGGGGCGATCGCCAGCGTAGCTCTCCAACAGGTGGTGCGGCGTAGGGAATCCCCTTAAAGGACAGCACATCACCGGATAGGGCTCCCTCGATCGTACCGGCGTCAATCGTTACCGTCTTGCCGCCCCCTGAAGTCATACTACGACCGCTCAAACCAATGGATAGTACGATCGCGATACTGAACGCCATGATGAGCCAGCGACGGTTTAACATGCCTGCTTTCCTTCGGAGAAAGTTAAAGATAGCGGTATGGTACGGCAGCTTTTAGAGCGATCGCAAGTCTTTTCAATCACACTATCAATCACACTAATTTCCACGAACTGCTGCTCTGTTTTACTCAGCAAATTCTCAGCCAGCTTTTAATCACCCCTCAGATCTCCTTCAGGAGTTCCTCAGCTAGGTATCCGATTCTAGAAGAACAAAGAAAACACTCTTCATTCACAGGTTGACTTATGAAACGCTTCATTATTCTTTCAATTGCAACGTTGACCCTAATTGGTTTTGGTGGCAAGGCAATGGCCGAGAACGGTGGATTCTGTAACCAAACCTCTGTGGCTATTTGTCCGAGCAAGTAACGCTCTTATGGCTGTCGCCATCGCGCTGAGGATAGAGGTCTAGCTGCACCCTGCCCTTACCCGATAGGCTATGGACATATATCAGCGAGTCATTAGGCAATCGTCTTACTAGTACAATCCCCTACCCAGTAAAATCCCCTACCCATGTCTGGAGGGGATTTTTTCTTGTAATAAAGTGTTTGATATGAAGTATCTGAATGGAGTAGCGATCGCTCTAATTGCCCCGTTCGTGTTTTTTGGGAATGCCCCGTTCGCAATTTTGGGCAGTGTTATTTGAGGTGACTAGACGCACACGGAACACCTGAGAGATGCGATTGCGCACGGCCATGAGACTACCAAGGATCCATCAAAAGGATTGATTAGACGTTTGGTAGGGGCAATGTCTTGCTGGGAATGTCTTTCCGGGGAAATTATGGCTCCTGTGGATCGTTGGAACTGGGGGAGGACTGGGGGATTGTCGCAGAGTTTTTCTGTGCGGGTTTAGGGTGGGAACGTGTCGCTAAACTAACGCCTTTTTCCACAAAGACTTTTGGGTATTTGCTGAGTCCAATGCGCTGAGAGCGGTAAATGCCCGCATGACCCGAAAATATATAGCTGACTATACAGGCAATGCCTGCAAAGGCTCCTGCCGGTAGCCCAAACAGTTCAATAGCCATTAAAGTTGAAGCCAGCGGGGTATTGGCTGCTGCCCCAAACACGGCGACAAAGCCCATGCCGGCTAGCAGAGAAGCAGGTAACGGCAGAACCAAAGATAAGGCATTTCCTAAGGTGGCCCCGATGTAAAACAGAGGGGTAACTTCACCGCCCTTAAACCCTGCTCCTAAGGTGAGGGCGGTAAAGGTCAGCTTGGCAGCAAAATCCCAGGGGGGTAGCTGCGTTTCAAAGGCATCGACGATGGTGGGAATCCCTAGTCCAATATATTTGGTTGTCCCGACTGCCCCAACGGCGATCGCAATCACCACTCCGCCAATCAGAGGACGAAACGGCGGATAGGCAATCTTGGACTTAAAGAAATGCCCGATTTTGTGCGTGACTTCGGCAAACAGCAGTGCCACCAGCCCAAAGACTGCGCCTGCAAAGATGGACGACAGCAGGGCCGCCGAGCCGCCTGAGAAGTCTGCCAAACTCATAGGCGGTACATTGCCCAGCCGATAGTGAGTATGGTGAAGCCCCCACTTCAGCGTCACGTAATCCCCAACGATCGCGGCAATAAAACAGGGAAATAACCCGTCATAGCGGATCTTACCAATCGACAAAACTTCTAGACCGAAGACTGCACCTGCCAGCGGTGTGCCGAATACGGAAGCGAATCCCCCACTGATGCCGGTCATCAACAGGATGCGGCGATCGGCTCCCTTCAGCCGTAACGCCCGAGTTAACTGATCGGCCAGCGAAGCCCCCATCTGTAAAGCCGTGCCTTCTCGACCGGCCGATCCCCCAAACAGGTGGGTCATGACGGTGCCGATTAAAACGAGGGGTGCCATGCGTAGCGGGATCACTTGTTGGGGATTGTGGATTTCCTCCAGCAATAGGTTGTTACCCGCTTCAACCGATTTGCCAAAGTAGTGATAGATCAAACCACTGAGCAGCCCACCCAGAGGCAATAGCGCAATTATCCAGAGATGCGATTCTCGCCACTGGGTAGCCCATTCTAAGGCGGCTAAAAGGGCAGCAGATGCCGTACCCGCTAAAGTGCCTGTTAGAGTGGCGATCGCTAACCACTTAACTGTTTGAGGCACTGCCCAAAACTGTTCAATATCTTTCAACCCTTTCATACGACAACCAAAAGTTAATACTTCAATGACGCTCCTGTAACGCAGCATCATCCTGAACATGAAGTAGAAACTATCAGCCTTGAGGGCGGTTCTCTGGTTGTGCCAGAAGGCGAGTTCCATCACCGTACGACGCACTATAGCAAGACCGATAGGTTTTTGCAAGCAAAACCCAGGGGTCAATCAGTTAATTACTTAATTAACTTGACTTTGGACTAAATCGCGTCAAATTTTCTGATAGCCTCGCGGAGCAAAGCTTTCAGAAAATTTGACGCAGGAAAATGAGTTTGCTGCGAAGCGCTGAGAGCGCTTCGCGGCGTGATCGAGAAAATTAGTCCAAACTCCAGTAATGCTCAAATACAGCCTTGAACTTGAAGTAGAGCCCGATGATCAGCGAGATGCTGGTTTGAGGTGTCACTCAGGCAATTGCCCCAACCAGATCGCTTAAGTATCGCTATCATCAATCACCGCTGCCCGATCGAGCAGCAACAAATCTCTCAGCGCATTGGTATCCAGCTCTGCTAGCCAGTTTTCGCCAGCCCCTACCACCTGGTCAGATAGCGCCTTTTTGCTTTCAATCAACTCATGAATGCGTTCTTCTAACGTGCCGGTACAAACAAATTTATGCACCTGCACATTGCGCGTTTGCCCAATTCTGAAGACGCGATCGGTAGCCTGATTTTCCACTGCCGGATTCCACCAGCGATCGAAATGAAACACATGATTGGCTCGCGTCAGGTTTAAGCCTACACCGCCTGCCTTAAGGGACAAGATAAAAATCCTCGGCCCTTGGGGGTCATTTTGGAAGCGATCGATCATTTCCTCCCGCTGTTTCTTAGAAGAACCGCCGTAGAGAAATAGCACCTCGCGATCAAACTTTTTCGCCAGATAGGGTTGCAACAGTTTGCCCCACTCGGCAAACTGCGTGAAAATCAGGGAGCGATCGCCCGCCAACAGCAGTTCTTCTAGCATTTCTTCCAAGCGCTGCAACTTGCCAGAAAGGCTGTTGAAGGCTGCAGCAGGGGAAGTTGAGACCGCAGCATCTGGCTTCTCAGCTTGAGCCTGCTCCTTAAACAGGTAGGGGTGATTGCAAACTTGCTTCAGTTTCGTCAGCAGGGCCAAAATCATGCCTCGGCGCTGAATGCCTTCAGCAGATTCAATTTCCACCAGGGATTGATCGACGAGCTTTTGATACAGGGCGGCTTGCTCTGATGTTAAGCCGCAAAAAACAGTCATTTCCTGCTTTTCAGGCAGATCTTGAATAATTGAGCGATCGGTTTTTAACCGCCGCAAAATAAACGGCTGGACGAGGGCACGTAAGGTCTTTAAAGAAGCCGTATCGCCGTAGCGTTCAATTGGTACAGCAAACCGGCGCTGGAAAAAGTTTTTGGGCCCCAAATAGCCCGGATTCAGGAAATCCATGATCGCCCAGAGTTCTGAAAGGCGATTTTCTACCGGCGTTCCGGTGAGAGCAATCCGAAACTGAGTATCTAGCTGCCGCACCGCCTGAGATTGCTTGGCATCAGAATTTTTGACGTTTTGGGCTTCGTCCAGCACAATTCCCTGCCAAGTGAGGCTCTGCAAATCTTTGATATCGCGGTGAACCAGCGAATAGCTGGTAATGATCAGGTGCTTGTCTTTGACGGCTTTGGTAAATGCTTTGCCCTGCGATCGCTTATCGCCATGATGCACTAGCACCTTAAGGCTAGGCCCAAACCGCTTGATTTCGCGTTCCCAGTTTCCCAACACCGAAGTAGGACAGACCAGCAGCGTAGGCTTTTCTAATACCTCCTGCTGTTGCAGGTGCAGCAGCATCGCAATTAACTGAATGGTCTTGCCCAGACCCATATCATCGGCCAGGCAGGCTCCCAATCCCCAGCGTTCTAGAAACGCCAGCCAGGATGCCCCTCTCAGCTGGTATGGCCGCAGCTCACCTCGGAAGCCGGGGGGAGTTGGCATTAACTCCACATTCTGGTTGCCCGTCGTCAGGGCATTGATCAGCTCTTGTAGCGTTCCCGATGCCTCAAACCCAACGACCGGCAGCTTTTCAATCATCTGAGTATCGCCAGTACTGATGCGCAAGGCATCTTCCAGTGATAGCGCCATCTGGTCTTTGCGGCTTTCAAAGAAGGACTGCGCGGCTTTGACATCTTGAGGGCGGAGTTCCACCCATTCGCCGTTAATCTCTACCAGCGGTGTGTTGAGCGCAACTAAGCGATCGAACTCTACCTTAGACAACCGCTGCCCGCCAATCGTCAGTTCCCATTTAAAATTCAGCAGGCTTTGCAGCCCCAACCGTTGATTTTTGCCTAGCTTCGGCGTCTCCGCCTGAACTCGCAAGCCCAGCCGATTAGCCCACCCTTCCTGTCCGGATAAGCTAGGCGGTAGCACCACGCCAAAGCCGCTATCTTGCAGCCGCCAAGCCATAGACTTGATGAATTCATATACCTTGAGCGGATTCAACGGACAAGCCTGCGGCTGCTGCACTTGGAGGCTCGGTTCAATTAAGGGATATAGCCGGGAGGCAAGGCCCAAACCCGCCAGCAGCGTCTCTTGGGGTTGATCAATCGCCCGACCCATATAGTCCAGTCGCTCTACCGGATTATTCCAGATCACCCGAGCGCTGACCAAAAACTCTGGATCATTAATGGCTTGTAAATAATATTCCAGCATCCAATTGCCTTGCCCATTGGCGGGAGGCTGGAGATAAAAACAGGTGCGAAACGCAGATAGCTTCTGGCTCAGCTGATGCTGCAGGGGAGCCATCCATTGATGGAGCACCGCTTCCAGCCGATCGAGTTTTCCCGCATCCAGCGGTAGCGTTGGCTCTGCCCCTAAGGCCTGCAACCACTCCCGCAGCCCCCCATCCTTAGGTAAAGGAGCGGTAGGCAAGGACTGACTGGCACTCAGCGATCGCACCGTCGCATCGATCGCCCGATTCAGAAAAGATAGGAGCAAAGCTGCAGGCGAGTTGGCTGTTGCTTCGTCTGTGGCTGCATTACTAATCTGATAAGCGCGGCAAGCTCCCGGCATTTGATGCGCAAATTGATCAAGACGGGCTTGGTCGGTGGCACTATCAATCAGCACTTGCCAGCAGGCTGTGGCATGGGTTTGGCGGATCAGGTGGGGCAAAAACTTAGCCCGGGCTAATAAATCGAGCTGCCAGCGGGCCACATGTGACCAAAAGCGTAGATCTGCCCCGATCCAAGAGACTTCTTCGCCACGTACCGAGCTGAGCGGCAACGATTGCAGGAGCTGTAAAACTTCCTGAACCGTCAGGCGAATGCCAGAAACTTGCCAAGCTTGCAGCGTCAGGGCAGCTTCGGCCGGATCTGCCTCCAACCCTGCAGCGGCAGAGTGTTGTGGCATGATTGCGGCCGTCTCAGGCTGGGGGACAGAGTAAGTTGGCAGTACCATCCTGATAGACTGCCAGCATGAGGATAAAGGCAGCTGGGGTTCCGCTTCTAAAGTTTGAGTTCCTCCCCGTTTGCGCGATCGTTCCCGCACGGGGCTAGGCGCTTCTAGCGGGAACCCAGCCGCCGTCCAATTGAGCGACTGGGATTGCTGTAGCGATCGCAAGAAATCCCGCAGTTCTTCGGCTGTCATGGCAAAAGGATGGGGCATTGCGTCGCCATTCTGCATCGGCTCCACCCGCCGCCAAACTTCCCCCCAAATGAAGAAATAGCCGCCTTCAGCGCTAGTTTCTGTTGCGGATGGATCTATTGCTAAATCTGAAGCCTGACCCTGAGGCTGGGAAATCCAGCTACCGTGAAGAATTGCCATGCAAGTGAAGACTCTCCGAACGTTGCTGCAACTACGATTGGGAACTTAGTTAGAATTCTTTTGCAGAATGCCTAACATGAAAGGGAAAAGACGCCTGCCAATCAAAAACCTTGAGAGATTCGGTATCTAAATGCACTTGAGAGGCCCGAATCGGTGCGTCTCAAATTGACCATTCCCCATTAAAAGATATCAATAAAGATCTGTGCTGCAATGCAGCCACCAGGCCTGAAGCGAATAGCCAAGAATGCTTTTGCTTAAAGCCTAATTACCCTACAGGATGCAGTTTCATCTGCGATGCTGGATTTATTGTACCTCTCAAAGGAGAAGGTCTGAGTCAACGATCAAGATCTATGGCGCTTCGCGCTCAAATCACCTGAACTTTGCGCAACAAAAAACTGGCATAGTTTCTTTCAGGGCTTCTCTCAGGCAGATCCCATCCGGAAAATGGGGGGTTAAGGTTATACCCTGAGTTACCCAGCCTTCAGTTCCATAGCCTCCTGACCCCTGGATTTCCTGCTGAATTTCCTAAGAGTGGGCAATGTTATGCCAAAAACTTTTTCGCCAGGCTAAATCTACCTTAATAGATGAATCAAGAAACCGCAGAGGCTATCTTCTGGTAGAGAACTTACAAGAGCGTTCAAGATAGGCTTGCTGATAGGTTAAAGCATGAGCATTTTGCAAGAAATCAGGATGTTTTGA
>DATNOY010000537.1:0-6767 GCA_036703495.1 Coleofasciculaceae cyanobacterium | reverse complement strand
ATTCCCGCTCAGCAAGGACAAACGCTGAGCGCTGCTTTGGAAGGAGAAGGCGTACTGCTGACGGTGCTGGCTCCCAACCGTGAACCCATTGCCGATCGCGTTCCTTCCTGGCAAAATACGCTCAACTTTACAGGAGACTATACCGTCCGTCTCAGCCCGGTGAAGGGTCTACCCGAAAGCGATTTTCGGCTTAATCTCAATCTTCAGGCGGCCCCTGCTCCTTCCCCCAGCCCTTCTACGCCACCGCCCAGCCCAATTGATACCCCCCCGCCCGCTGAGCCTCAAATTGAAGCGGCCCCTCTGGACTTACCGCTAGGTCGCCCGATTGAATTTTCCGATCAGGCCAGTAACACCGTGACGAAGCGATATTTAGTCGATGTGCAGCCCAGACAAATCCTCAGTGTCGAAGTTCTGAGCGGCTCCGTCACCTTAAATATCCGTTATCCCAATGGAGAGATTGTCGAGGGGGGCAGCGGCGTTGGCAACTGGTCGGGTCGGATTTTTGATCAGGGTCGTTATCAAATTGATGTTAATGCGACTGAGCCTGCTCCTTTCTCCCTGAGAGTTTTGGTGGATAACAAAGCCCGATAAAGGCGGCTGATGCTACAAGTTGATGCTACAAATTGAGGATCGGGTTGCTAGGCTAAAGCATGCTGTTTGCCGTTCTCTACCCTTCAGGATTCTCAATCTATGAACCCACCCCGCCCTGTTCGATCCAATCGCGATCGCCCGGTTGCCTGTAAATCTAGCAATTGGGCGATCGCCCAGTTACCTGGCATCACCGCTCAAGACGAAGCAAATTTAGTTGGTTGTGGCATTCACACGACCTTCCAGCTGTTGCAAAAGGCGCAGACGCCTGACCAACGGCAAACCCTGGCGACTGAGATGCAAGTCCATATTCAGCATGTGAATAAATGGTTTGCCCTGGCCAACCTTGCGCGCATTCCTGCCGTCGGCTGCCAATATTGCGGGCTGATCCTGCATGCAGGCATTAGTTCACCGATACAGCTTTCTCAAACGCCCGTTGCCCGCCTGCATAGCCAAATCATGAGGCTGCAAGTGGCCACCTTACAACGCCAGGATCTCTGCCCTGGCGTGGGCGAAGTCTCGCAATGGATAGAGCAAGCGCGGCAGCTCGCCACTGCAGCTGCTCGCTCAAAAGCGCCCTCAGCGCCTTAATTGACATCCTAATCGGGATACCAGAACATCCCTTTAATCCCTTCAGGGTCTTGCATAAACCCTAGCCCCCGGTAAAACTCGACCACCTGAGGATCGGCAAACAGGGTGATATTGCTGATATCTTCGCTGCGCAGCTTTTTAATGATCTGGCGCATTAACGCTTTACCTAACCCCTTACCTTGAAAGTCTGGGTGAACCACGACATCCCAAATAGTGGCGTTAAAGGCGTGATCAGAGGTGGCGCGGGAAAAGCCAATCAGCCGCTTGCTAGCGCCGCGTTGCTCCCACATTGAAACCACCAAAAAACTATGCTGAATCGCCTTTTTGACTTTACGCAACGGACGGCGTGACCACCCGACTGCATCACAAAGCTCCTCCAGCTCATACAGATCGATCTCGCGATCGGTACTGAAGAAAATGCGAGAGCTGCCAACCAGGACACCCGGTGCCGACTGCCCCTCCACCTCAGTTGGTTTGGGTACAGCAGCATCAGAAGTGCTAAATAAGCTTTTCCAGAAACCCATCAGGCGCGGTTAAGGTAAATAAGAGTTATATGGCGGTAATAGTTAGTATAGAGCGTATCTCTCGTCCCATTCTGACATCACAGCTCTGCTCTGAGAAAATCCTGGATAAAACTTCAGATGCCTAGCGCTCAAGATGAATCTCAGGATAAAGATAGTCCAGCAGCATGAAAGATTGACCGATAGTTCGGGCTTTCTATAACTAAAGCGCTCTTGTCCCGTCTACCTGCCCCTCGGCCAGCAATTCTGACACAACCCTATGGCTTCCGGTTTGAAACCCTCCACGCTGGAACTGCTGAAGCGCTTTAATCGAGCGTTTCCCCAGTTCTATGAGCAATTTGTCAGCAGCGAGATTCAGTTGCAAAACTTGAGACTCGCCTACCAGCTCTACAAAAGCCGACAAGCCGTCATTGAACTGACTTCTGAGGGCAGCAAGAGTGCACTCCACTTTGCTTATCGTAATCAATCCTTTTTGCTGAGCGATATTTTTGGTGTTTTGGCGGCCTATGGGCTGACTATCCATAGCCTTAGCTTATATGGACAGATCTATCCGCCCATGCTGGTCTTTATCAAACTGGTCGTTTCTCGGGGTGGAAAAGCCTTGAGTGATAAAACGGCAGAAAACGTCTGTCGTGCCATCCGAGAAGCCCTGGCAGGACGGTTTGAGGTTGAAGAAATGCTGGCAGTCGAGTTTAACTTGGATGCGGGCTTAGAGCAGGTAGAAACCGAGTTCTATGTCGATCCTGTATTTCATTTGCCAGCGCTGCTGATTGAGGCAGACAATCAGCCTGGCTTGTTTTACAAAGTCATGTATGCCATTTGGCAAGAAGACCTGCTGGTCGTCAATGCTAACCTGCTGGTGTGGCGAGGGCGAACCCGGCTAATTCTCTACTTACTCGGGCCTAACGAAAGCCTGATTCCAGAATATTTAGGGCAGAAGATTGCAGAAGGCGTGCGGCAGCGTCTGCTGGGAAAATTTTAGCAGGTAGAAAATTGTTCCAGCAGGCGAGAAGCCTCGCGCTATATCGCTTCGGTTAACGTCAGGATCCTAGGCGCGCAATTGCGAAATTTGGCGATCGCTAAGCAGGCAAGCTAGAAAAAATTTGCTCAATCAGCTGTTTGGCTTTGGTATCGATCTGCAGCCAGTCTACCTCGCCAGTTTCGTCAATCAGGCTAGTATCAACCTCAACCGTCAGATCGCTATCCATTGCGTTCAAAACTGGGCTGTAGTTACGGAAGCAAATTTGATAGCAGAGTTGCCAAATATCTACCGTGACTTGGCGATCGCCCTTCTGCAAGCACAACAAGTAGCCTGGATGGGGGCTAGGCAACTGCGCTAACGCAGCTTCAATTTCCTCTACCTGTTCAGGGGTGGCTAGCGATCGCTGTTGTTGAAGCTGAGTAACGATCGCCTTGGTTTCTTCAGGTACGCCTTCTGCCCAAACTGGAATATCTTGGTAAGTGCCTTTCCAAGCCGATGGCTCAAGCTGCTTGCCAATATTATCAATCACTCGGATAAACACAGGCTGCATCAGCAGATCAGCCTGTTGCCATGCCAGAGTTGTTGCAAATTTGGGCATTGAAAGCACCCCCTCAAACGAGAGACAGGATCACTAGGGATCATCAATAGCACATCCAAAGATGAACCATCTAGAGATGGCGCTTCCAGAGATGCAGATGATCCCTACGATCATAAAGGGTGAAGGACAGGTTAGGTCTTAGTACATGTCTTAGTACATGTCGTCACTAAAGCCGCCATCTCCGCCCGCTTCACTATCCCGCTTGGAGCCAAGCAAATCTAACCGCTCCACCCGAATCACGGGTTTAGAACGACTTGCCCCGGTCGTCCGATCTTGCCATTGATCAAATTTCAAAGAACCCGTCACGCCGACTAAACTTCCTTTGCGGACGTAGTTTGCCGCAATTTCTGCCGTCTTCCCCCAAATTTCTAGGTTGAACCAATCCGGTTCATCATTATTTTTCCGTTGCCGATTGACGGCCAGCGTGAAATTACAGACTACGCTACCCGACTCAAAATACTTAACTTCTGGATCACGACCCGCACGACCGACCAGCGTTACCAAATTTAGACTCATAGTGCTCCTGCTACACCCAAACCTGGTGAGATTTAGAGTTTTAGTGGTTTTAGTACAGATGTATTTACATCTTAATTTTAGTTATTCTAGCGAACCCTTGGCAAAGCTTCTACCGCAATCATTTTTCTGGAGGCAGGGTCTAGGGGCAAGGGTTCAGCTAGACGTACCGTTATTCTTCGAAACCGTTATTTTTTGAGCGTTATTTTTTGAAAAAGTATATAGCAGTCTTATTTGATTCGTGAAATTTGATTCGTGAAATGGTTTGTGAAAGGTGGGGCGGGCTGCGCTTTTCACAAACCATTCAAGATTGCTATGAGCAGCCGATTTTCAAATAACAACCCAATCGAAAAACTGCTCAATCTATAACCTAATCTGTAACAGGTTTAGCAAGTTAGGGCTAAAAGCAATTTTGGCAGCAGCAGATGGCCTTTGCCCGCAGGTTTGCTCAGCAGCTGAGCGCATGATCTCGAAACATCGATCGCCAAGGATAGGCTGATGAGGCGCATCAAAACTTTTATGAAATTTTCAACAGGATTGCTGGTTGACCGATAGATTTGAGGATTCTACTCTGCGAATTCTCTGACTTACTGCTAGTATTAAATGCTCATGCGTATCAATATGTCATGATCACTATCAGCTTAATTACTTTATGAGGCGTCAGCCTAAAAGTTTGACTAGACTCTAGGTTGAAAACGTAATAGAATCCACGATGTATTTCGCCGTCGTGTGATCTCAGATTAAGGCATTGATTTTGGGGGCTTAGAAAGCTAGTGCGTTTCCGTAATCGCTTTTCACTGTCGCGTGATATGGGTATCGATCTGGGTACCGCAAATACGCTGGTTTATGTGTCTGGTAGAGGTATTGTTCTACAAGAGCCTTCTGTGGTTGCTATCGATCAAGAGGATAAAATGCCTCTTGCGGTGGGGGAAGATGCCAAGAAGATGCTGGGACGGACACCTGGTAATGTGGTTGCCCTACGCCCGTTGCGGGACGGTGTGATTGCAGACTTTGATACTGCTGAGTTGATGCTGAAACACTTCATCCGACGAGTCAATGAAGGCAGAACACTCGTTTCACCCCGGATTGTGATCGGCATTCCTAGCGGGGTGACTGGAGTCGAGCGTCGAGCCGTAATGGAAGCTGCTTCTCAAGCAGGTGCTCGCGATGTTTATCTGATTGATGAACCGGTGGCCGCAGCCATTGGTGCTGGGCTGCCGGTGGCAGAGCCTACTGGCAACATGATTATCGATATTGGGGGTGGCACCACTGAAGTTGCTGTCCTCAGTTTGCAGGGAACGGTATTGAGTGAGTCGGTGCGGGTCGCGGGAGATGAGTTGAGCGAAGCGATTCTCAACTACATGAAGAAGGTTCATAACCTGGTAATTGGGGAACGCACTGCCGAAGAAATTAAGATTGTGGTCGGTTCTGCTTATCCCATGGATGACGATGGGGATCTGCTGATGGATGTTCGGGGTCTACATTTACTGTCTGGGTTACCTCGCACGGTATCTGTTAAAGCGCCTGAAATTCGTGAAGCAATGGCCGAACCTCTTTCGGTCATCATTGAAGCTGTGAAGCGAACTCTAGAGCGGACTCCGCCCGAATTGGCTGCTGATATCATCGATCGCGGCATCATGCTGGCTGGGGGAGGAGCACTGCTCAAAGGGCTAGATACCTTGATTAGCCATGAGACGGGCATTGTGGTGCATGTTGCTGCTGATCCCCTCAGCTGCGTGGTATTGGGTACCGGACGAGTTTTGGAAAACTTCAAGCAGCTCGAGCGGGTCTTTAGCGGTCGCTCTAGAAATTTCTAGGCCGCAGCACATTAACTTTTAAGTGGGATGTACACACTACGTCGCTGGTGGGATCGGCATGGGATTCAGGTGGGCTTGGTCGCTTTGGCGCTAAGCTGCGCTTGGGCAATTCGACAAACTCAAGGCGCATCCGTTTTTGAGCTGTATCAGCTGTTGACTCGCCCTTTTACAAGTGCGGCTGCCCCGGTTGAGCAGTCAGGAGATCCTCGCACGCGCGAACTAGAGCAGCGTTTGATAGAGCTGGAGAGCCAAAACCGGCAGCTTCAGGCCCTGCTAGGCTATACCGCCAAAACTCCTGGTGAGAAGATTGCTGCTCCCGTAATTGGGCGCAGTGCTGATCACTGGTGGCAGCAGGTGATTCTGGGACGCGGCCGGCGAGACGGAATTCAAGTGGGGGCGATCGCAGCGGGCAACGGGGGGATTGTCGGACGCGTGACTCAGGTGACTGAGAACAGCAGCCGGGTACTGCTGATCAGCGACCCAACCAGCCAGGTGGGTGTAACTATCAGCCGATCGCGGTACATGGGCTACATTCGAGGGCAAGCCGCCAACCGGGTGGTGATGGAGTTCTTTGATAAAGTGCCTGATGTGCGTCCGGGTGATGTAGTGGCAACCTCTTCTTACAGCAAATTATTTCCTCCAGGTTTGCCAGTTGGAGTGGTTGAATCCGTCAACCTTAACAAAAGCCCTGCGCCTGAGGCGGTGATTGAGCTATCCTCGCCCATCAGCCATTTAGAGTGGGTTATTCTTTACAGCAACCCTAAGGCCGCTGCAGCTGCCATGCCCCTAAATCCTGGGGATGAACTTCAGGAGCCTAACCGCTTGAATTTAAATCCAGATTCCCAATCCGATGAGTCAACGTCAAGGGGTAATAGCTTTTGATAGATCTATATGAGCTGCACCCTAAAACCCGCAAGGTGTTGGATTGTGTAGTGACTGCTAGTTCTGTTTTACTCTGTTTACTGATCTTGCCGACCCGCTTACCGGGAATGGAGCTGTTATCAGTTGGGCCAAACTGGCTGTTGATTTGGGTGGTGGCTTGGAGTGTTAAGCGCACCATGTTTCAAGGGGCCCTCGCGGGGTTGATTTTGGGCTTCATTCAAGATGGGATGACTTCGCCTAATCCTACCCATGCGTTGAGCCTAGCGATTGTTGGC
>DATNOY010000536.1:0-2676 GCA_036703495.1 Coleofasciculaceae cyanobacterium | reverse complement strand
CTATCTATGCTAGAAACGCTACTGCAAGAAGGCAGAGTGTTGCTGTTGCTAGATGGACTAGATGAGGTGCTTGCTCAAGACTGTAAGGCAGTTGTCAATGAGATCCGCCGACTTTCTGAAAAGTATCAAAAAAATTTATTTGTTGTGACTTGCCGCACAGCGGCTAAAACCCTTAACCTTAGACGCTTCACAGATGTGGAGATGGCTCCATTTGAGCAAGACCAAATTGTAGAGTTTGCTCAAAAGTGGTTTACAGTCCTGAAGAAGACCACATTACAAGCGGGTCAAGAACAAGCCGTTCAGTTTGTCCAGCAGCTAGGTTTGTCTGAAAACATCCCCTTTCGCCGACTCGCTGTCACGCCGCTGTTTCTCCAACTTGCCTGCTGGTTTTTTCATCATCAGGGCAAATTCCCCAGCAAACGGGCGGAGTTTTATAAGCAATGTTTAGAGCTTTTGCTCAGCAAATGGGATGAAACGAAAGGTATTGAGCGAGACGAGATGTATCACGGCTTTTTATTGCCCCAAAAGCTCAAGCTGTTGAGTCAAGTTGCGACAGTCACCTTTGAGCAAGGAAATTACTTTTTTGAACGGCAGGCGATTGAACAACACATTGGAGACTACATCCGTAGTTTACCTAATGCTGCAATTGAGCCAGAGGAGTTGCAATTAGACAGTGAAGAGATACTCAAAGCGATCGAGCTACAGCATGGACTGTTAGCAGAACGGGTACAGGGAATTTTCTCCTTTGGAGATCAAATATTTCAAGAATATTTTACGGCTCGAAAGATCGTCGCTAATTACAATTTGCAAGCATCTGATCGTGCGCTGGAGCAACTAGTCAGCCACGTCACTGAACCCCGCTGGCGAGAAATCTTTTTGTTGACGGTTGCCATGCTGCGAAGTGCAGATTCTCTCGTACAGTTGATGAAGCAAGAGATTGATGCGATCGTGGCACAAGATCCATATCTGCAAGAATTTCTAACCTGGACAAGCCACCAATCTCTTGCTGAGTCTCCTCAGCTCGCTGCCATCCAGCATCACAGCACTCAGTCTCACTGGGACTTCAGCACAGAGCAGCAAGAAATCTTGCAACGATACTATGATGCCAATCAATTATTGCTTGATTGCCTTAACAGCAACAGTGAAGTAACGACAGCCGTGCGGCAGGAGATTGAAGCCGCGTTGCTATTGTCCCAAAAAGAACTTGAGGAATGGGGTGGAGAGACACAGAACGATCGCCCAGCTTCGGTAAATTGAGGGGTACGTTCTACACCTACTGAACGGGTTCTGCTGGCAGGGAAGGCATCACTACTTTTGGGGCTAACCCCAGTATTTTCAGACTTTGAATTGCCCACCCTGTAACATCTACTTGCCACCACTTCCAGCCCGCCTTTGCCACTTTAGGGTAAGCAGTTCAGCAAGCGATTAACAATAGGGTAAACAGCGGGGACGTTGTAGCGAGACGAAGAACCAAGGGGTTTCCAATGTCTGTTTTAATTGGTTGCTTTTGCAGTTGAGGCTGGCGAACGGTAGGCAGACGATACCAGGGGAGGGAAGGATACTCATGATGCTCCCAGTGATATCCAAAGTGATAGCAGGTTAAGAACGACCAGACCAGCGGATAGTTGCTGCTAGTTGCTTGATGAGAATTCCCTGTGGTGCCCGATTTAGTAGAGTCAACACTAGAGCGGTGTGGCAAATACGTTCCAAAGAAAAATAGCTGCATTGAGCTAAGAACGATCGGCAGCACCCAAAACAAAATCAGTTTGGTAACAGAAATATGAAACCCAAGCTGAAGGGTATGAAATACAGTTCCCATCCCCAAAAGCAGAACAATCTTTTGCCTACCGCCCAAGTATCCCTGCATAAATCTCAGATACCAGGCAAAAGCATTGCAGCGAATTCCATCGTGAAAGTCAGGATCGCTAATTTGACCCGGATTCCGGTGATGCTGCCAGTGTTTGAGGGAAAGTTTTTGATAGGGCAAGAATGCGTACAGCGTAACTGCTAATCGCCCAATCCAATGATTTAATCGGCGATTGCTTGGAATTACAGATTTATGTATCGCATCATGAGCCACAATAAACAATCCAGTCTGAATGAACGTTCGCCCTAAAATAGCAGGCAAAATCCCCAGTGGTGTGAACTGAACAATATCGGTGCACAAGAAGAATGTGAGGCTACTAAGCCAGAGACCTACGATAATTGATGCAACTAGAAGTCCAGTTAACGGTTTTGATTTTGGATTAAGCTGCACACAAATCTGCCTCATTGAGCAACACCATCGTTTCTGCGCCCACCCTGCCAAAAACAGGCTCCATCCCCAATGGCATTTCGACAAGATAGTCCCAAGTTCCATCATTAGGTTTATAGCTGCGCACAATTCCCTCTCCACCAACAAAGCTGACCCATTGCATTGGACGAAATAGGGGTCTCAAGGTCGCAGTCATCAGTCAAACTCTCCAATTTCTTGTTTGATGCTTTTTACTAAAGCAGAAAGCATCAAATACTTTTTGTATCTTTTTGAGTAAAGAAGTCGAACACCATCTGTGCCTTTTGAATGTTTTAGCGGCGTTTGTATAACTTATACACAAGTAAAACATTCGTTCAGACAATATTTAAAACTGCGAAGCGTCATACTTATTTTTGTAGAAATAAGGAGACATCAATAAGTAC
>DATNOY010000535.1:0-5988 GCA_036703495.1 Coleofasciculaceae cyanobacterium | reverse complement strand
TTGGCAATCAGGTGATTGTAGCGGATCAACTTGCGCTGTTCTTCACGATTGTTGGTTGAGAGCACAGCGCCTCCAAATGACAACTACTTCGCAAACCCATTGAATGCTTCACTTTTGTTCGTTGCTGCCTGGATAGTTGCTCGAAGTTCGGCATCGTTAATGTATTGCAGCAGAAATCCACTGCGAACAGCACAACCTAATTCATGGAACGCTTGATAGAGTCTGTTTTTACTACTATGGGTTCCCAACTTTCGCAAAACCGTAGCGGCTCTGATTTTCCCTTCTTTGACCGATAACGCCACTCGTAACATGTCGGGCAAATAGGTTTCAATCAACGCCCAATTGACGGTCTCTGAAAACAAACTGTCAATGTTTTTGTACTTGGCAGAACGTTTGGGGCGATACAAACTCAAATCCTTCCAATTGCGTATTCGTGGCATCAATTGGATACCCAGCAAATAGGCTAACGCAAAGACCGTTGCACTTTGAGCTTGAGTATCACCATGAACGATGTGAGGTTGAATATCAGATTGATTATTGAGTAGACCATCCAGCAGATGAATTGCTTCCCACACACCACAGGGAATGAAATGGCTAAACAGCACAATATAGGTATCACAAACATGATAGTAAGCAATGCCACCGTAGCCTCCGTAACGAATGTGATACTCTGCCAGCAAGTTGTTTTCATAGATATCCCATTTCGTGCCGTCTACCGAAACATGAGTACCGTCGCCCCAGTGTTTGGGTAGGATGAAGCGATTGTAAGCGTTGATAACCGCTGTATTTGCAGCTTGTAACTTGGCTTCATCAATATGGTGTTGATGCACATAAGCGACTTGTCGGCGGTCAAAATTATCTAGAGACCGTGCGGCTTGAGATGAACCTAGATTGCAACCATAGCAGAAGGTACTGGCAAGGTAACGAGCAACTGGCTGCTCAATTTTAGCAGTGTGTCCTGACTTAGGTTTGAAGAAACGAGTCCAGTTGAGCCATTGTTCGGTATCAATCAACGTATCTAGCACATGAACAGGTGTGATTCTTTGCGTAATGAGTGTAGTCAATTCTGACAGCCCTTTTGGTTCTTTTCGCTTGGCTTTACGAATGACTAATCTATCCTTTTCAAAATCTACATTCACGTTGCCAGGAAACCGATGGTCTGTCTCTTGAGCCGTTTGGGTGAGCCATTGTTGGGTATGCTTTACCAGAGCAACAGGTTCAGTCGGCAGATTGACTTGCACACTGTAGGCTTGCAATTCTTTTTGACAGGTTTGCCAATCCAGCAGTTGTCCGTAGTAGTCGTCATATTCATGACTGCCCTCGACATAGAGATCGCCTGACTTCAGTTCCCACATCATTTGGGAAAAGATACAAACTTCAAAATGGCGACGATGAATCTCCGGTGGAACAGTCGCGCGTGAGCGTTGCCCCGTCACCAAATGCCACCACTTCTGCGGAATCCAATTCAAGTCAAGCCGTTTAGCAGGTTCTATGTCATCTCCTTGCTCAAGGATAGTGGACAGCATTGGAGTGCGCGTATCTCGATGGTTGCGTAGAAACTGGATTGCTCCCTCTAAAGCTTTCTCTTGAGTGCTGGAGTAAACGGGCAATGCTTCCAACAATCGAAACAGGACAGAACGGTGTCCTTTGTAGAAATTCTGGAGAAACGAGTAGTAATTGTGGTCCGTGTAATGCAGGAGGGTTTCACACTGGTGCAGGAGCATTTCAGCTTTGTCTCCAATTACTTCGGCAATTGCCTTCAATCGCTGCTCAATCGTTCCTTCGCTGCGAAATGCAGACACAATATCACGGAGCGTCGTGATCAGGGTATCGGTTGTGAATTGGTTTTGCAGGCGATAGAGAGCAAGGGCTTCCTGACCCTTCTGATGCAACTGTTGCATCTGCCGAATGAACATTTCGCTTAAGTCATCTAACGTCTGCGCGTATTGGGTTTTGAGTAACACTGCGGCTAGCGTATAGCGTTTGTGGCGTTCCACTTCCTTCATGCGGTTGGCATCCAGTTGCATGGCTTCCTCGGCAAAGTGCTTGAGCTTCACTTCGGGCAAATCTGAGAGAATGCTGGTGCCGATTTGTAGAGGCTTGAGCCATTCCAACTGGTGGATTAACGCCTGGAGATGCATGACACTGGGCTTGCCGGGATCTTGTTTCAATCGGTTCCAGGGTGAGGTTGAGGTCTCTGCTTCGACCTGAAACAGCCCGTCGATTTGCGCTTGTTCACCAGCCGTCAAGCTCTCAAAGACCTGGCTGAATAAGGACTTGTTTGCCGCCGAACGCACACTGCGAGCCAAGCGCTCTAAGGTGGTAAAACCCGGTAACTCATAGCGTTGACGCACTAACTCTTCAATCGCAATGTTCATCAGATCCACCAGATCATGTTTAGCGAGAACTGCAAATTCCATTGCCGCCTGAGCCGTTTGCTGAGCCGCCGCTTTGTAGGGTTGCAAGTTCAGATACTCTCGAATCACGTGCACATGGCGCTTGTGAGTTTTAGAGCGGTCATGGTCTGCCAACTCTTGGCTGGAGGCAGAGAGCCGACTGATTGCTGCAATATGGCTGATAATAGCGGCGGGTACTTCTGCGATGAAGACCGGATATCCTAATCGCTGAAAGACTTTGAGAAGAATCAAGAAGCTCAAGCGTGCCACTCTCCCTTTCGTGACTCGAGCCGCTAGATCCAGTTCATCCACCGTAGGAGTATAAATGGTATCCAATTCCTTTTGCGACAGATTGGTTTTCAGTCGGGGATAAGCCGTATCCTGGACGGTGGGCACAATTTGGCTCCTCTTGTAAGCAATTGGGTTGACGAGCAGAGCGTACCAGACTTCGATCTGTTCAGCCAACCACTCCTGTTACAAGCTTTCGATGCAGAGGTTGAAATCGAGTGATTGCTTGACAAGTTTGAGCATGTGAAGCCAGTCTCATAAAATCTCAAAATTGGACAGATTGATATGAAAGCTTTTCAGCCCATATGACACCTTTTCGTCAGAATCTTGACCATCCCCCAGATTCGCAAAGGAAAGGTAGGGCGATCGATTGTCACATAATTTTCGATATTAATGAATTAACGATTATATTTTAAGATCTGATCTGTAAACTTAGGTAAAGCCCAAAAGGGTTTCAGAGCTATAGCTCATCGAAACACTTTTCCGCTGAAACGCAATCACAGCAATGGATTAGTTTCCCTTAAAATTTACTTTATAAATTAGTGCTAAAAATCCCATTCACTATAAAGTATTCTATTTTTCTCTGAATTAATCACCATCAACCTGCCGTTGTGAAAAGGTATAAGTGTATTCTGATCGTCAGCTAGATACCAAATGCTTGAGGAATCGAATTTGCTATTCTCCCATTTAGATAATCCAGTATGGAAACTGATTTTCTGAGGAATTGGACCCCTTTTCCATGTGGTATTCCACAAAGAGGTTTCTAAGTATTTTTTGACCTTTTCATTACTTGTATCAAAAACAATATAATACTCTCCATCCCAATGAAAGCCGCTGTGATCATCACAACTTAGAATAATTTGAGCGTCAGTAGGTAGTTGATATCCTGAAGATTCGTAAAAGTATTGGGCTTCGTCTTCTATATTCAAGCATCTAACACCATTGAGCGATTGTTGGGAAGAATTAGCGCTCACACAGCCACTAACTATAAAGCAACTTATTGTAATGAAAAACAATGGCACCCATAAATACTTTAATAGCAATTTCATGTAATCTAGACCAATTCGGTTGATTATCCATTGATCAATCGGGATGAAACTCTTGAAATTATGAGATTGCATAGCGGATAATCAAAAGGATTTGATACTATCCCAATCGCAATTTCCTAGTACGTTAGAGCTATCGGACAATGCAGGATAAAAATTCAAGAATTTTTATCTGATAAGTATTACAAGTATCTCACTAAAATTACTGCAAAGCGAACTTACTAAAGCTCAAAGGTATTCTCCTCAATGGTTTCGCAAGTCTATTATCTTGGATTTGCTGTAAGAAGAATCCCTCCTTGAAAAGGCGCTTCTACATCGACAGTGTAATCAAAAATGGCTAAAGTACCTCCACTCTGAGCAATGAATGCAAGACGAGCCAGCAACGCAAACGAGTCCAAGTTTCTTACAGCATCATCTTTTGGATTATTGAAATCGTATAAATCTCCTACAAAACCGCTCACTTGAGCTTCATATTTCGCAGTTGTACTAGTGGTCTTTTCAATAGATGCCTCTCCATTATAGATTTTTACCTCAGCGTATCCAATTGAAACTGAAAGCCTAGGAGTTGAAAGGCTGTTCCTACCGTCTCTGTAGTTCAAAGGAATACTGTGCCCTGAGATTGGCAAAGACTGCTTTTCCCCAATAGAAAAATCCTGAGCCGCATTAGCTACATTACCTTCGACTGCTCTTCGCATCTCTTCTTGAAATTGATTAGATCTAACAATGGCCTGAGAAAACTCTGAATTGCTATCGAATAGAAGGGGTGGAGCGATCTTGGTTCGGTCGTTTCGCTCAGGTGAGTGAATTTCCCAAGGCGCAGTGTCAGCACTATCGAGTGCATATTGTAGCAAATCGTTTGCAAAGCCAGTCAAAAACCCTGTTATCATACTACTTCTTAAAAGCTGGCGAGCAAATTCAGGAGATACATTCAACCAGTCATTGGGGTCAAGTTGTTTAGAATTAAGTGAGCCAGAAGGTTCAAATACATCAAGTGGATCAACTGTAATATAAGCTTTACCGAACTCGAGCATGTTTTTAAGAAATGTAGCATTACGCTTATCAGAAGAATCGCTCTGCCCAACATTCTCTAGAAGGTATTTAGAAAAAGAGATAAGTTTATAAGCCGACGAAGAATCCTTTAGAAAATCAAATATTTGTTGATTACCTGAGAGTATATCAAACTCATTCTGGGCATTCCAGATTGTATTGAGGAAGAGGCTACTTGGGTTTTGATCTTCTGAATTATTAGCTGGATCGATCGCCGCGTAAGCTTTGCCCAATCCTGTAAGCTCCTTGAGAAAAGTGGCATCTTTGATCTGATCTTGTAGATTAGCAGCTTGTTTCCCTACCTCATTCACTGTATTAAGCAAATTACCAGTGAATTTAATCAGTTTTTTGGGATCATCGACATCGGACATGAAAGAATTGAACTGTTGAGCGCCAAGTTGCAAGTTCTGTTGGTTATTGGCTGACCAGAGTGTGTTGAGGAAAGAGGATTGCAAATCATTTGATGTATTCTGCAAGTTATCATCCGAAACAATATCATTGACGGGATCAATCGCTGCATACGCTTTCCCTAGACCAACCAATTCTCTCAGGAAAACCGTATCCTTTACCTGGTCGTGCAGTTCAGGGGTTTGCTGTGCTACCTCTAGTAAATCCGTCTCGAACTTCAACAACCTTGTTGGGTCATTCACCTCTTCCAAGAGTGCCTTAAATTCCGCACTCCCCTGACCGATCGCCCCCTCACTATCCGATCGCCACAGCGTATCCAAGAAGAAATTCAGGGGTTCAGCCTCTTCTTCCGCCTCATTCACAGGGTCTAACCCCGCATAAGTTTCACCCAACTGCACCAGTTCATTGAGGAATGCCGTATCCTGTTTAACGGGCAAATCAGGCACTTGCTTGACCATCTTGAGCAATCGCGTTTCATAGCCTAGCACTGCTGTTGGAGACTCAAACGAGTTGATAAACGCTGCCATCTCATCGCCACCTTTGTGAAGATCTGCCTCACTCTGAGCATTCCACAACGTATCCAGGAAAAAATTGAGGGGTTCATCCCCAGAAGCATGTGCAGCCGGATCGAGATTGGCGTAAGCTTTGCCCAGATCCATCAGCGCCGCTACAAACTCTGAATTCTCAAGTTGTGGTGCTAGTGCTGGTGTTGCCTTCACCGCTGCTAACAGCTTCGTCGAGTACAACAGCGCTTTCAAGGGCAGATCTGTCCCCTCCCGCTGGACAAACGTCTTGAAGTCATG
>DATNOY010000534.1:0-3670 GCA_036703495.1 Coleofasciculaceae cyanobacterium | reverse complement strand
GTCGAGTTGCGGCGACGGCTGCGGCAGAAGTTGGGACTTGATGAATTGATCCAACAAATCAAGGGCGGCTGGGAGTGGACGAAGCATAATTTAGCAGGCTATGCCGCTACAGCCAGAGCGTTAGCTCCTCAGATTAAAGTGGCATTGAACTTCACGATTACTGACAAAGTTAGTGATGTGCAGATTGTGCATCAGTTGCTGTTGCAGCTGGGGATAAAGGTGAGATTTTGCTGCTGGTCGCGATCGGTTCAGGGGCAGGAAGGGGAGAAGCTGCGGGTGTATCGTTTGGATGCGGAGCATTGGCAGGTGATGTCAGAGATTCTAGAGCGGCGGCGAATCAAGCAAGAGGCGCTTCACTCGTCCTTTACGGCGGGGACAGACCCAAAAACTGACTCTGGATCACCCTGGGGTGTAGCTACTCTCGATCAGGAGGGTGATCCAAAGCTTCAGTTCTCCGACAATGGACTTGGAGCGGGGGATTGGCTGACGGTTGAGGCTGTGAAGGAGGTAAGGCAGATGTGGCTGGCGAGTCAAACCCTGGAAGAGCAGGAATGGATGAGAGCAAACATCCCCGCTGAGGTGTTGAAAAGGGCGATCGCTTAGCCAATTTACAGATAAAGTCTCACAGCACAGGTGGTACAAGGTCATCTGGGCAGGGTTTTTTGTGGCTTTAAACGTTTTTCAGTCTTCAGGTTCTTCTTCGTTCAGGATGGCGTCAACGTTCTGGACTCCATGGAGAACACGCAGGATTTCAATTCCTGCTTTGATTGGACGATAAAAAATTAAGTATTTGTCAAAACCGGGAATGAACCAACGGCGGGTTCCTGCTAGCTCTGGGGATTTAAACTCCTGAAGCTTTCCTTTCTTTGGCATCTGAGCTAGGTTCTCAAAGGCAAGCTCGGAAGCTTCTATAAACCGCTCTGCAATATCGGGATTAATCTTGGCAAGGTAAAGGACATGCTCCAGCAGATCCTGTTTGGCTTTGGGCGTTCTCTTGATTGTGGGCACAATTCAACCTACTCAAGCCCTTTTGCGTCTCGCACGACTTGACGGAGATCGTCCCAATCTTGCTCAACCATGTCGGTGGCTTCGCCGCTAGCAATCCCCTCTAGCAGGAGCGTTTCAATTTGCTCTTGAGTGAATCCAGTGGTGGGCACCGCGATCGCCGGACGGAGCAAGATTCCTTCGGCGGTTTCTTCGGCAATCACGAGTGAGCCTTCCTTTAGCCCAAATCGTTGGCGGAGCTTAGCGGGAATCACTAATGTGCCGCGCTTGCCGACTTTACTGGTTTCGTTAGCTAGATTTGCCATAACGTCAGATGATCTGATTTTCAGATTTTCTTGCAGAGGTGCTTTCCATTTTAAGCGATTCGTTCTAGGGTGCGCTCGCTAATTTTCGCTTCTCTAACACTCATCTGTTGTCAATCGCAGTATGCTACTTTCAAGCAGCGTTAGCCAGAGCCAGAATGACTTGTGTAATTGCACTCTTTAATCAATCCGGAGGTGTGGGTAAAACCACGATCACGATGAATCTTGGCTATCAACTTGCTTCGCGGGGGCATCGAGTGCTGCTGATTGACATGGATCCACAAGCTTCTCTGACTACCTTTATGGGATTAGATTTAGGGAAACAGGATAAGACTATCTACGATGCTTTAGTTTCTGATGATGGAGAGCCAATCCCGGTTTATGCCAATATCCATCAGATGGATCTGTCTCCTGCGACTATCCTCCTCGCGAATGCAGAGCAAGAATTAGTCTTGGCAGAGCAACGAGAACTGCGGCTGAAAGAACCCTTGACGGCTATCCAGGCGCAGTATGACTTTATTTTGCTAGACTGCCCGCCCAGTTTAGGAATTCTTAGCCAGATTAGCCTGGTTGCTGCTACTCATGTGTTGGTGCCGATTCAGACGCAATTCAAAGCTCTCATGGGCACAGACTCGCTGTTGCAAACGGTGAAAAAAGTGCAGCGCCGACTAAATAAAACTCTCACATTTGCTGGATTTTGTCCTACGATGTATTCGCCTAGTAATGCCCTCGACCAGCGGACTCTGGAAGCTATTGTCGAGCAGTTAGCGCCCTTAGGCAGGATTTTTACGCCCATTCCCCGCGCAACGGCGTTGGCTGAAGCGTCGGAGTATGGTAAACCTTTGGCTCTATCTCCCAAGAAAAATGCATCGGTACTCGCCATTTTTAATGAAATTGCTGTTGCTATGGAGCAGGTCTAGATGAGTACTAAAAAGCCACCTGCTAGTCGCTCTAGACTCAAAAACATTACACTCTTCAACGAAGAGGATGACCTATCTCCCAGCGCTCAGGCTATTGCCTTAGCGCAAATCAGTTTGCCGCAGCAGCAACCCCGCCGCTACTTCGATCCTCAGAAACTAGCGGGGTTGGTGGAGTCGATCAAGCAGCATGGCATTTTAGAGCCGCTATTGGTTCGTCCTTTAGGAGCCCATAGCTATGAATTGGTGGCAGGTGAACGGCGATACCGGGCTGCTAAAGAAATTGGGCTGCAAGAAGTGCCGATCGTTATTCGGGAGATGAGTGATACTGATGCCTTCCAGATTGCTCTAATTGAGAACTTACAGCGTGAGGATCTCAACCCGGTTGAAGAGACGGAAGGGATCTTGCAACTGTTAGCGCTTAGGTTAGAAAAACCAGAATCAGAGGTCGTTTCGCTGCTGCATCGGATGCTTGATGAGGTGAAAGGGAAAGTTCCCCATAACGTTATGGGGAACTCAGAAACCTTGTCAATTCAGGCTGTGTTTGACGGGATTGCTGCGATGGATTGGAAGTCTTTTATCACCAATCGCCTGCCGCTGTTGAAGCTGCCTGATGATATTCTTAGTGCTCTGCGTCAGGGTAAACTTGCCTATACGAAAGCTCAGGCGATCGCCCGCCTTAAAGATGAAGCCCAACGCAAACAGCTATTGAGTGACGCAATCGCTCAGGATCTTTCGCTAACTCAGATTAAAGAATGGATTGAAAATTCTAGAGCAGCCAAGGCTGAATCTGAGCTGAGTCCCTTGTCAATGAAGACCCAAATAGACGATGTTTTGCGGCTAGTGAAACGCTCTAAAGTATGGACTGATCCTAAAAAGCAGAAGCGTTTGGAAAAGCTGTTGTCAGAATTGCGATCGCTAGCTTCTGATCCGCTCTAGATTGATGGTCTGGGTGTGCCAGAGGATAAAGCTGAAATAGGTTGGAGTGAGAGATCTCTTGACGCAGCAAAAGATAAAGGTTAAAACCGGAGCATCTGGCACATCTGATTGGAGGGCGGCAAGTTGGAGAAGGGTTAGGCAATGGTTTTACTATTTTTGCCCACTTGGGAACGGAATGTTGATTAATTCTAAGTGGGCAAAAATAGCTAAACGATTGTTCTCTCAGAGGAACATTCTCAGTAAACTCAATCCATTTTGCAGGCTGACTTGAAGGATGCGCTAGAGGCAAATCTAGTGTTAAAGGACATAGCTATGTTTGAACTTCCTGAGTTCCGCAATTCTGCCTGGTTGGTGCAAGCGTTGACGCATTCGTCTTATGTCAATGAGCATCCCCAGGCGGGAGAGCATAACGAACGGCTGGAATTTTTGGGTGATTCGGTGTTGAAGTATGTGCTAACGAAGTACCTGTATGAGCATTCGGGTCGATCGCGTGAAGGGATAATGACG
>DATNOY010000533.1:0-5651 GCA_036703495.1 Coleofasciculaceae cyanobacterium | reverse complement strand
GTGGTGATACCCATCAGAAATATTGAAAGCAGAAGAGTCTGATACATACAAGAGCTGCTCATCTGGACTGAAGCATAGTCCATTAGGACGCAGCATATCGGTGATTACGGCATCCATTTCACCCGTCGCTGGCTCAAAGCGATACACATAACTTCCTGGTTGTTCTTGTTCACCGCCATACCCTTGATTGGGTTCTGTAATCCCATAAGGTGGGTCAGTAAACCAGATTGTGCCATCGCGCTTTACCACCAAGTCATTCGGGCTATTAAGGCGCTTGCCTTGATAGCGATCGCACAATACCCGCCACTGCCCATCATGCTCTTGGCGAATAATGGCCCGCAATCCCGATGAGCAAGAGACTAACCGACCTTCTAAGTCCCGATAATTGCCATTTTGATAATCTGATGGATCGCGTAAAACGCTGTTTCCGGATTGCGCACTCCAGCGCCATAATCGGTTGCCATGGGCGTCACTCCAAACAATGCTGTCATCCTCCTGAAAATAAACAGGCCCTTCGCTATGGATAGCCCCATCCGTTAGCTTTTGTAGTGACGCATCTGGATGAATCAGCGCCCTCAGCCGATGATCATACACCTCGACGACATTAGATAACATCTCGATCGCTTCCGCCATATCTCCTCCTGAACTTCCAGCAGTTTAGTTCTATACCTCAGTTTGGTTCTGTAACTAACAAGAGCGCATGCCCAGTCGGATCTTTCACTAAACAGCCCTGTTGAAATCCGCGATCGCTCAGCATTACGCTAGGGAATGGAACAGCGGGAATATTATGGTGCTGTAGTACATTGCCTAACAAGCTGAGGTCACTAACGATCAGTTCAACTTGGACATGCGCAAGGTCATTGCTTTGCAAATCGACTGGAATAGGGCGACCATCTGCAGGTTGAATGTAATCTAACAGTTCAATGCCCAGTCCGCCTTGGATGGGTCGTAGAGCCGTGATTTTAACCTTGGCATTGGGTAAATCATCCATACGAGCCTGAGTCTCCCGCCAATTAAAACTACCGCCATCAACCTGCATTCCCAACAGATCACAGTAGAACTGCAGGCTTTGTTCCGTATTGGCAATGGCGATCGCCGTATGATCCATTCCTAAAAACAGCCGGTTACTTTTTTGATGCCATTTTTCCTGTCCCTTGCCCGGTGGAAACCAGATCAGTTCTAAGGGATGGCGATCGGGATCTTTAAACTTAAATGCCTGAATGTAAGCTGCTGCCGTGTTTCCAGGTGGAATAGTTTGGGGAGTGGTTGAAATGGATTCGATTGGGAATGATTTGAGATGAGCATAGGCACCATCCATATCGCTGACCACGATCGCCAAATGTTGAAACCATAGATCATTGCTCTGGGAATCGGCTGGAATGGGCTGTCCTGTGATGTTGAGATATTGCATCAACCGAATCTGTTCATCGCCAAGCCTTAAGGTGACAATGCGAATCCTGGCATTAGGAATTTTCTCTAAATAGCTGTAATTATCTCCTTCAACGGTGATATCAGAAACCGTTTCAAAGCCAAGCGCTTTGGTGTAAAAGTCTGTGGAGCGATCGACATCGCTAACAGTCAGCCCAACCGCTCGAATCCGCTGTATTTGGAGGGATGATTCAACTAATGTACTCATAACACTATGAAATTACGACAAAAAGCTCACCTTAGCCTCCCTATCTCCATAGAAGTGCATCCAGTGAAAATGCGCCGGGGCCAAAAACTGCGATCGCTATTAATATCAGGCAGTACATAAAAGCTTTCTCCCAACTAGGAGGTTCACCTTTGCCTTTCGGCCCTTCATACTGCTCTTTAGGAATTAAGTAGGGGTCAAGGGCAACAAAAGGAAGTCCTTGAGCAATTTCTAGATAGGCAGCAAATGCCATCGACATGAAAATCGCTGCACTAGCCAAGGGAGTCAGCAATCCCAGAATTAGGCAAATACCGCCTGCCAACATGGACAATGCCGAGAGAAAGCATAGAAATACTGGCATTTTGAGAGAACTTGCCCACAGCCGTAAATGCGTCAGTTTGGGATAGCCATGCAGTACAAACAATACGCCCGTTGCCACTCGGAGCAAAAGCAGCGTTGCCCCCTCCAGTCCAGAGGGGAACCCTGTGTAGAGCTGGCTAAACAGATTTACCCCTGGTATATGAGATGCGCCGCTCGTCAGCAGCAACGCAGCAACCAGACCGATCGCAAATTTGTAGATCATGATTCGTCATTGAGATTTTTCATCTCATCTAATGAGATTGAGAGTATTGATAGAGCATGAAGAACGAAACGCTTAATGCCATTAGAGAGATATAAAAATGAAATTCGTATGAAATTAGCATAGGTCAATCGAAAGAGAGATCTCTTACCTCATGTGATAGAGGTTAGTTGAAGTTTTGCACTCTAGACTAAGGTAGAAATCTTTAAACAGCTTATAAGCTATTCTCCCTGTTAATGAATGTACCTGCCTGGAGTACTGCAGAAGCGAAAGCAAAGGGATAAATCTCACCTTAACGATTCTGGCAGATGCGCTACGAGTGGCAGATCACTGGCTAGAGCAGTTGCATGAATAAGAAAAAAGAACATTCTTTAGAAAATATTCAACAAAGCGAAAATATTCAATAAAGCGGGCTCAACGAAGCAGCGAAGTAGAATCCATAGAAGCATTAAAAAATTCATTGAGAGGTAACAGCTATGCAGGATCAAGATCAATCAATAGAATCAACGCAAGAGCCAATACAAGAGCCAACGCAAGCATCAACCCAAGAGTCGTCTGAATCACTGACTACGCACCCGCTAGTCACAGCCATAGGTGCAACCGGTGGAGGCATAGCGGGAGCTGCAATCGGTAACTCGATCGCAGGTAAAATGGGTGCAGCCGTTGGCAGTGTAGCGGGTGCGTTCGCAGGCGGTGCGGCAGGAAATGCGATCGCAAAGTTTACAGAAGAAATCGTCCAGGAAACCCAACCCTTACCCAGCTTAGGTTTAGGGGCAGATGCCCAAGAAGTGGAATTACCTGCTCACTATTCCTGGGAAGAATTGCAGTCTTTGTCTAAACCGCAATAGGATGGAACATGAGCAGCTGCCGTAGAATCAGCTCCTTCAACCACCCTAGAAGGCTAAATTTCCTTAGTTAAATTGGGTATAACAAGACGGGCGTTCCATAGGTCTCAATAACAGAGAGTTGGCAGGAAATGCAGAATTTACCGCCTCGATTCTTGGCTTTAGCAGGAACTGAGGATTGAACGGTTATTTCGGTAAATCAGGACAGACAAACTCTTGTTCAACTGCTGTTAAGGTAAGATCGCGTTTTTCGTTGCTGCGAACTAACGTCTGCTGCAGCTTTAAGGTAGTAGCGCTCAATTCAGCGATCGTCGCTGCAAAAGCTGGCTGTCCATCTTCAACAACTTGCAAGACCCGAGGCGCATTTTTATCAATTGTCCAAGTGGCAATTCGGTACGGTTCAGCACAAGAGGTTTCTAAGAGAGTCCCATTGGGCAAAAAGATATAGATACTGCCCGATACAGGTTGCGAAGGGGCTGTTGTGACTCGCCAAATTCGGCTAAAAAGCTGGGTCAAATCACCATCAGAAGGCATTTCAACAGGTGTAGCAGCAGAGACTGGACTAACGGTTGGCAGTTGGGAATTTTCTGCCTTGGGCGGCTGAGAACAAGCAATCAGACTGGCTAATAGCAAACTGAGAACTGACAATTTCAGAGGATATTGGCTCAATCTATTTTTCCACCCTAGCTTAACTGTGCTTGTCATCTGCCCCAAGGCAGACCGCTTTGTCAACTTTTTCCTGAGCAGAAGGTTGCTTTGACCAGAATTGGGTAACTTCATTTCTCAATCGATTATAAGTGTGCTGTCATCACCACACTAGACATGATAAAGCCATCCTCAACCCATCGTGAGAAAACTTAGAGGGGTTTGGGGAAGAAGTCCCTAAGGACGGAGAACTGCCCCCTCCACCCCTTCTCACAACTAACTATTGCCCTCAGAAGTGAGGTAGATTAAATCCCCTTGTAGCGGTATTTGCATCTGATATTTGCATTGTTTTGGGCTCGACTAGAACCAAGTTATTTTTTGAAAGGCTTGCCCCGCAAAGTTTTCAAAAATAACCTGCGACTCCCTATCGACTCCCTCTATCGAGAATTGCTCTATATTTCTGCCCATAGGGGGATTTCTAACACCCCGGTCTAAACGTACCGTTGTGGATGCTTTGCCCTTTTGCAAACTTCACTCAAGTACATCAACGCTGATGCATCAAGTTATGCCAAGAGAGGACGAGTTATATCGCTTAGGTCAAGAGAGCTACGTTGTTTTGGAGCTTTGATTGTACTAATTGCTAAGTACTATTTGCTAAGTACCGAATGCTAGATGCTGAGTGCTATTAACTGAGCAGCTGTGGAGAAGGAAAAATCGGCGGAATTTTGTAGGGTGAGGATCGCCTGTAGTTCTCCTAAAGGAATCAAAAGGCTTTGATAGGCCCTGTCCTCTCTACGAAAAACGTATTCTCAAACATTGCTGGATCAACAGCTGCGTTAGGTGCGTTCGAATTTCAAAAAGAATAATCCAGGACGCTCAAAGTAGTTTGTAAAGCATGTAGAGGCAGGTATCTAAAAGGTTCGGTGAGCACTTTACCTTAACAGCATTACAGTTCTCTCACAAACATCATGATCAGAACAATTTTTCAGGATCAGAGGTTTTTATATATTGTTGCATTTGCGACAGCTCTGGTTCTATCTGTAGTCTTTGCGATCGGTGGAATTACTAGCTTTATTCAAATCATCACGGGCGAAGAAGCTAGCTTTAATGATGCATCGTTTAACGGTTTAAGTGGAGTTAGGTTTCTGGCTACGTTAGCGTACATTAGCTTATGTGCTGTTTATTTAATTTGGTTACTTCGCAAAAAAACGATTTCCAACACGCTCAAGTTCAGCCAGATTCTTAAACCCGCCCTGCCGTTCTTACTATTAGCCTTAATTGCTTATCCGCTCAGCAACGATATTTACCTGTACTTGCAGTATGGCTTAATGGGCTTGCGAGGTGTTAATCCTTACATTGTTCCTGCTAGTAAGGTTTCTACGGTATTAGACCCCTTGCTTTACTGGTTGCAAACTTCGACCTATGGGCCGATTTCCGAACTGTTTTTTATGGCATCTGCCTTATTCGTCCGGATCAGCCCCATTGCTGGAGTATACGTCTTTAAATACTTTTGTTTAATGGCATTTGTTAGCAATGCCTATTTAATTTGGCGCTTGCTGGAAGCTTCTCCCAATCGCAGCAAACTGACGATGGCTTATTTACTTAATCCATTTTTGTTAATTGCTCATATTGCAGATGCTCACGTTGATGTCTTTTTATGTACTTCAATCATTATTCTGATTGGTTGCCTTCATAAACGCTTCTATGCAGCCGCAGTTTTAGCAGGCGTTGCTGGCTTTCTAACAAAGACGTTGCCAATCATTTGGTTTCCTCTGATCATCGGGTTTTTAATTTGGCGACGGCGCTGGAGAGCACTCGCGATCGCCATTGCCATTTCGTCTGTAATTTTAATGGTGTTAAGCCAGACTGCTTTCCCAACGTTTGTTGCCTGGAAAAGTTTATTAAACCCTGGTGTCTCCGGATTAACGGCCCGATCAATTCACCATTT
>DATNOY010000532.1:0-3791 GCA_036703495.1 Coleofasciculaceae cyanobacterium | reverse complement strand
CGCCAGATGACAATCTCCCGGTTTTCGTTTGGCTGGGTGGGCGCCATGATCATGGCAATCTTTACCGTCATTGCCTGCATCGGTTGGTCAGTTGTCAATGTGATTGTCGGTGGTCAGTTGGTTTTTGCGTTGAGCAACGGTAGCATTCCCAGTTGGCTCGGCATTTTGGTGATTGCGATCCTCACAACCCTGGTTAGCCTGTATGGCTATCGCTATGTTCATCGCTACGAGCGCTATGCCTGGATACCGATGGCATTGATTTTCCTGCTGATGTTTGCAGTATCTATCCCTCATGCTACTGTCGTCGTTGCCAAATCCACCGGCGTGGCTTATCTAGCTTCTTTGCTGTCTTTTGGAGGAGCCATTTACGGATTTGCGACGGGATGGAGTTCTTATGCAGCAGACTACAATGTCAAACAGCCTGAATCAACCCCTGCCACGCGAGTGTTTTGGCTAACTTTCCTGGGCATCTATATTCCTTGCCTGCTGCTGGAGAGTCTGGGTGTGCTGTTGACTACCGTACCTGCCTTTAGCGGTAAGAGCGGTGGCGAACTGATGGCCGCCGCTTTAAGCCCCTTAGGAGGATTTGGCAGTCTACTGTTGCTACTGTTGGCACTCAGCGTCATCTCCAACAATATTCCTAATGACTATAGTTTGGCGTTGTCTATGCAGGTAATTGGGCGATCGTTTCAGCGAATCAACCGGGCCGTTTGGACAGTGGCAGGCTCAGTTGCTTACGTGATTATTGCCATCAGTGCTGCCAGTAACTTCAATCAAACCCTGGAGAACTTCCTGCTACTCATTGCCTATTGGCTAGGTCCTTGGGCCATTATTTTGATCGTCGAACATTTTGCTTTTCGGCAGGGGCGGTACAACGTCCAAGACTGGAATACGCCCAGTCGGCTCCCGATTGGCTGGGCAGCGCTAGTATCTATGGCGATCGGGCTATTTGGGGTCTATCTAGGGGCAGCTCAGGTAGCCTTTGTCGGCCCGATCGCTGGGCTATTCAATCCGCCTTATGGGATGGATATGGGGTTTGAGCTAGGCATCATTTTTGCTGGTGTGTCTTACTACTTCATCCGTCCGGTTGAGTTAAGGGCAAGTCGCCGTTAACCTTGTGCCGTTCACTTAGCACAACTCTCTTGCAATTAGGGCTTGGCAATGCCAGGCCCTCTCCCGTGCCGCCCCTATCAGACTCACATGTCTACCCGGCTTAACTGAATCAGGATTAAACATCAAGTACTCCGCGCCGCCACAAGAATGTCTCTGTCCTCATTATTGGGGCAACTGCTGGAGATATCTACCGTAGGGAGAGTTGCGACAAGCTGAACATAATATCTAGGATTAGCTTGAGATGGAGTAAGAAAACTGAGAGACTGCTCAATTCAGCAGTTTATGCTCGGCAGAATGATCAATAGGCTGCTTAACCGATTAATCACTCTGTCTTAACCCTGTCTATCGGTTCCGATGATGCCGCCTTAACCTTGACTCGCTACGCTACTCTTCGACGCAGTTGGTGTGTTTAAAAAAGCGTCTGGAGTAATCATATGGTGGTCAACGGAGTGAAATTTCAACTCAAGCGTTTGAGGTTAGGGGATTGGCGAGCTTTCTTGGCGATTGCCGTTGCAACCGCTACACTGGTCTTCTCCTCACCTGCAGTTTTCTCTCAAACCAGTACTGATATCAAAATTGATGGTTCCAGCACGGTTTATCCGATCACAGAAGCTGTTGCCGAAGAATTTCAGAAGCAGAATCCCAACGCTAAGGTAACGGTAGGAATTTCCGGCACAGGCGGTGGCTTTAAGAAATTCTGTAATGGAGAAACCGATATTTCGGATGCCTCTCGCCCCATCAAGCAGGAAGAAATTGATGCCTGCAAAGCTAAAGGAATTGAATATATCGAACTGCCGATCGCCTATGATGCGCTGACAGTTGTAGTCAATCGCCAAAACAGCTGGGTCACGAGTTTAACAACTGCCGACCTGAAGAAAATGTGGGAACCTGCCGCAGATGGCAAGGTCATGAAGTGGAACCAAATCCGCTCTAGCTGGCCTGATGCTCCGCTGCACCTTTATGGCCCAGGTACCGATTCTGGTACGTTTGACTACTTTACAGAAGCCATCAACGGTAAATCGAAAGATAGCCGGACTGACTATACCGCTAGTGAAGATGACAACGTCTTGGTGCAGGGTGTAGCAAGCGATCGCAATGCTCTAGGATACTTTGGCTATGCCTACTATGAAGAGAACCAGCAACGGCTGAAAGCGGTTCCCATTGATGGTGGCAATGGTGCGGTTGTGCCTAACCGAGCCAATGTCGAAAATGGCAGTTACCGGCCCCTTTCTCGTCCTTTGTTCATCTACGTCAAAAAGCAGTCTGCTGAACGCGCAGAAGTTAAGCAATTTGTCGATTTCTATCTGAGCAACACTCAGCTAGTTAGCGAAGTGGGCTATGTACCTCTGCCCAATGATGCTTACGCGGCTGTAAAAACCCACTGGACAGGACTCAAAGTAGGGAGTGTTTTCGCAAACCGGAATACGGTAGGCGTGAGAATCCCTGAAATTCTGCAGCTTGAGTCACAGCGCTAACGCTTGGCTGGATTGAATCTCACACAGTTTCGCGGCTCCCTCTGGCTCATATTCGAGTTGCAGGGAGCCTTCCTTCTAAATTTATTACATCTTGATCCTGCATCACTCCATGGGAACTTTACCAAACCCAAGCCGACGAAGGGGCTCCCTGCTGCGTAAAATTCTCTTTCATCCCATGACTGTGATCTCGCTGCTGCTGCATGGCTTAATTTTATCGGCACCCCTGCCCTTGCCTAAAAAAGCAGAGCCTGAACCTAAAAAAGAGAAAGAAGAAGAAAGAATTTCCCTGACTTCGCTGCTGCCTCCGTCTCCTATCGCAGCCCCCAAAGCGGCTCCGACAGTCCCGCGATCGCAGGCGGTTCCCCAAGCTGCTGTTGCTCAAGCCCCTGCACTGGCTACTGCACCAGCCCCTGCGCCAGTTGCTGCGCCACCGGCAACCGCACCAGCAACCGCGCCACCAGCGGCTCCCTCCCCTGCAGCCCCATCCCCTGCATCGCTTCCAGCAGTTGACCTGGGTGGCAATGGCAGCACAGGACTTTGCCCCAATCCCCGATCTTTCGATGCCCAGCAAATTGGCTATTTTTTCTCTGACCCTGCCAATCCCGATTCGCCGCCAGCAGCGGGCATTGTCAAAATGGATTGGAAAAATACGCCACCTGATAAAGTTCAGAGCGATCTCCAAGCCCTTGCCGCTAACCAAAACTTAGCCCTTCAACCTATAGGTAGCTATGGCGATGCCCCTTTATTTGCTCTACAAACGGCACAAGGACAGGTGGCTCTATACGCAAGCCTGGTTCCCGGCCGGGGAGCGGCCTCAACTTTACTAGTGACTTGGAGCGCGGATCCAAACAAACTGCCTGCCGGCACAGCCGCCCTGACGAGAGCACAGGTTTGTCAGTAGGCAACGCCTTCGCCCAGTGCGGTTCCACAAAATTCCCTGCGGAGCGATCGCTCCGCAGGGAAAGAAAAGTGTATTCAGATCCGTGACTTATCAGATCTGTGACTTATTAGATCTGTAACTTAGGTAAGGCTGCTCCCATCTACGCGATGAATGGCAATCACTGAAGGCTTTGGAGGAGCATTGACAGCTTTAGTAGGCCAGTTGGAGCCTATGGGCACTTCTCGGGTTTGCATAAACTCGCTGCCGTCTACGGCTTTAAGGGCAAACTGGCGAGATTGGGACGCCATGTTTTGACGGACGCC
>DATNOY010000531.1:0-7862 GCA_036703495.1 Coleofasciculaceae cyanobacterium | reverse complement strand
AGCCGCGCGGAGCGCGGCTTTCAAAAAATAATTTGTGCTTCACTTAATTGAAAATTGCTATAAAGCGATGGGAGTTAGTTCAGTGATTCGACTGGGAATACTGAAATCGTAAGGACATTTGGTTGGTCGTTAGGTCATAGCAAGCGAAATTTCGTTGGCTATGACTTTTTTTATGGGTTTTTGGAAGTTTGTGTAGCTGTTCTCCATGGCGTGCAAAACATGTTTTGGTTTTCAAACGCGAAGCGCTATAGAGAAGCATCCTGTTACGTTGCATACTGCATCAAATCCTCTCTATAGGAGGGTTTTGCAAGAGCCTGAGTTAAAACAAAGGACAGACTCAATTCACTTCCACCAATGTTATCCTAAATTATGAAACGATTATGAAATTAGCCCCGCTTCACTCTTCATTTTTCCTCTTTCATCATGGCATTTTCCAACCACCGTCCTAGCCTGCCCGAAGTGCATCGCAGCATTCCAATTCCCGAAGGGCGAAGTTTTTGGCGAAAATTACTGTCCTATGCTGGCCCCGGGTATCTGGTGTCGGTGGGCTATATGGATCCGGGCAACTGGGCCACTGATATTGCTGGCGGCTCCCGCTTCGGCTATACGCTGCTCAGCGTCATTTTGCTGTCTAACCTGATGGCCGTTCTGCTGCAGTCTCTATGCGTGCGGTTAGGCGTGGCAACGGGCAAAGATTTGGCGCAAGCTTGCCGAGATTATTTCAGTCCACGGGTTAGCTTTATCCTGTGGATTTTGTGCGAAATTGCCATTGCGGCCTGTGACTTGGCAGAGCTGTTGGGTAGCGCGATCGCCCTGAATCTACTGTTTGGGTTGCCCTTGGCTTGGGGTGTCTGCGTGACGGCGCTAGATGTGCTGGCATTGCTATTTTTGCAAGGCAAAGGGTTTCGCTATGTAGAAGCCATTGTCATTGTTTTGGTCGGCACCATTGGCATTTGTTTTGCAGCAGAAATTTTCTTTTCGCGTCCTGATGTTGGCGGGGTGCTGCTGGGGTATCTGCCCAACCATGAAATCATTCAGAATCCTGACATGCTGTATCTGGCGATCGGGATTTTGGGGGCAACGGTTATGCCACATAACCTGTATCTGCATTCTTCGATTGTGCAAACTCGCGCCTGGCAACCAACGCTGCAGAAACGGTGGGAGGCGATCAAATTTTGTACGATTGACTCCACAATTGCTTTATCGCTAGCGCTGCTGATTAATTCTGCCATTCTGATTGTTTCAGCGGCCACCTTTCACCAATTTGGCTACCATCAGGTCGCCGAGATTCAAGATGCCTATCAGCTGCTTTCTCCGGTGCTGGGAGTTACGGCGGCCAGCGCTATTTTTGGCCTGGCGCTGCTGGCATCGGGGCAAAGCTCAACATTGACTGCCACACTCGCCGGACAAATTGTCATGGAGGGTTTTTTGCAGTTCCGGTTGCCGGCCTGGCTGCGCCGCCTCGCTACTCGTCTGCTGGCGATCATTCCTGCCCTGATTGCGATCGCCTACTTTGGTGATCAAAGCACAGGTAGTTTGCTCGTCTTTAGCCAGGTAATCTTGAGTTTGCAACTTTCTTTTGCGGTCGTTCCCCTGGTGATGTTTACGAGCGATCGCCGGCTGATGGGCGAGTTTGTTAATCCTTTGTGGCTAAAAGTAGTTGCCTGGTCGATCGCCGCAATTATCGGCGGACTGAACATATGGCTGTTAATCCAGACGGCGATCGGTTGGTTTCAGTCCGCATTCTAGACCTCAAGTACAAACGCGAGGCTTCCTGTGAGAAGCCTCGCGTTTGTACGTTATCCTGATCCTGATGGGGCGGGGTGCGCGTAGAACCCCTGGTTGGGGGCGCAGCCCCCACACCCGTCCTCATCTGAGTGCATAGCACTTGCGTAGCACTATATTAGTTCGATCGCTTCTGAGGGACGGGTTTATAGAAAATCCCAGATCCCTGATCGGGAACGAAATGACAATCCCAGTAAGCGCGGAAGAAACTCTGCCAAATTGGCTGATTGGACTGGCGATAATACTCACCCAGAATCGGCTTAATCGCCTCTGTAGCCGTCTTCAGGTGGTAATGTGGCATATTTAGGAAAATATGATGGGCCACATGGGTACCAATATCGTGATGAATGGAGTTAATAAAGCCATAATCACGATCAATGGTAGACAATGCTCCCTTCAGGAAATACCAATCTTCACCCCGATACCAGGGAATGTTTGATTCGGTATGGTGCAGGAACGTTACCAGATCTAGCCACATAACAAACACCACGTAGGGAACCACATAGTATTTGACTAGAAAAAGCCAACCAAAGACATAAGTCAGCCCGCCCAAAAACCCTAACATCAGCACTAAGCATCCGGTGCTGGTCAACACATCCCATTTTTCGGAGGGGCGAAACAAGGGGCTACTGGGTAGAAAGTGAGAGCCACCCGGACGAGAGGGCGATCGCCGGAATAGGTAGAGCGGGTATGCCAGCAGGGGTAAGTAAAAGCGAAATAGCTTTTCGTACCAGGGCATTTGCTCATATTTTGACTGTGAAACGGGATACCAGCTTTCGTCAGTATCCAGATTGCCCGTGTTGGCATGGTGGGTTCTGTGACTAATCCGCCAGCCGTGGTAAGGCACCAGAATAGGCGTGTGGGAGAGATGCCCAATTAAGCTATTCAGCCATTTCAACTTGGAGAAAGAGCCGTGACCGCAGTCATGTCCGACTACAAAGAGTGCCCAAAACATGGTTCCCTGCATTAGCCAGAAAACTGGGAAAAACAGCCAGGAGTTGAGGTGATAGGCGATCGCATATAGTCCTGCAATGATGCCAATATCTAGAAAGAAATAAGCTAAAGATTTCCAGGCAGAAGGCTCAAAACAGTAGCTAGGAATGGCTGCCTTTAACTCTTGCAGAGTAAAGGGTAGCTCGGCTGTGCGGGTTAGTTTAAGAGTCGTCGAACTAATACCAGTGGTTGATTGCACGAAGTTTCCGATTTGAGCTGACACTAAGCAACCGCACATTGCTCTTTTGGTGGCACAGTTATCTTTCAAAGCCAACATTTGGGCTCCGCGCAGGGGTTACAGCAATTTTCCGCACCAAAAACTCGTCTGCTGTTCTCAACCAGGCAGACTTGTTGAGCGCATGTTTTGGGAAATTACTGCAATCGACCTTGCGTGATGAAAGAAGTCAATGGGCCAACTGTTAAAGTGCAAAATGCAGGTCGTAAACGGAACTATTCTACTCTTTTATGAGTGAGATTGTTACAAAAAGTTTCAATAGATCTCCAGGCAATATTTTCTTGCCAGCATTAAACTTAATCCATAAAAGGGCTTTAGACAATTTGAAACTTTTGAACGGGGAAGGCTACAGTAAGGCGTATTCCCTCAAAGGTTTTTTAAGTTACAGCAGCAGCTTTACAGACAAGAGCGATTTCCCTATCTCTGGGCTTGAGACCCTGCCCTAGGTAAAATGCTTTAACCCACTTGTCGTGAGAAACTAGAATTTGCATCCGAGTCCCACGATGAGCGAGTAGGCAATGAAGCAGCAAGAATCCATTCGTCCTGAAGATTGGTCATGGCGTTTTTGGCTAGCTGCACCGCTTTACCCCTATGGCCAGCGCCGCACTCTCCGCACAGAAGTGGTGAAAGATACCCTCTGGACGTTTGACCAAATTCAAGGCATTCTCTATGTGGTTGTGCCTATCCGCATGACTGTGGTCAAGCTAGAAGCCGGTGGACTGCTGGTCTATGCACCCGTAGCACCGACGCCAGAATGTATCCGCTTGGTTCAAGAGCTAGTTGCAGTGCATGGCGATGTTCGGTACATTATTTTGCCGACGGTCTCCGGGATTGAACATAAGGTGTTTGTGGGTCCGTTTGCCCGCAAGTTTCCGCAGGCGCAAGTTTTTGTGGCTCCCCACCAGTGGAGTTTTCCCCTCAACCTGCCGCTCAGCTGGCTCGGCTTGCCCCCCCAGCGCACTCACGTGCTGCCGCAGGATAGTACCCTGGTTCCCTTTGCTAATGAGTTCGATTACGCAATTTTAGGCCCGATTAACCTGGGCTTAGGCCCCTTTGAGGAAGTGGCGTTGTTTCATCGGCGATCGCAAACGCTGCTGGTTACAGATACGGTGCTGTCTGTTCCTGCCGATCCGCCAGCGATCGTCCAGCTAGATCCCTATCCGCTCTTGTTTCATGCCAAAGACAGTGTGTTTGATGCAGTAGAAGACACTGAGGCAAATCGCCGCAAGGGGTGGCACCGGATCTGCCTGTTTGCCTTTTACTTCCGCCCTAGTGCCATGCAGGTTGTTGAGCTAGGGCAATCCCTACGCGATGCCCGGCAAGCCCCCGATCGCTCTAAAAAAGCTTACTTTGGCTGGTTTCCCTTCAGCTGGCAACCAGACTGGCAGCGATCGTTTGAGGCGCTACGCGGGGGTGGCCGCTTGTTTGTGGCCCCAATTCTGCAAGCGCTTATTCTCAACCGAGATCCTCAAGAGACGATCGCCTGGGCAGACCGAGTTGCCAGCTGGAATTTTCAGCGCATTATTCCTTGTCATTTAGATGCGCCCCTGGTTGCAGATCCTCGTCAGTTTCGGCAAGCCTTCACCTTTTTGGAACAGCAGCCTGACCTCAGTGCCGCCCAACCTGCCGCTGCTTACCCTTTACCCGACGAAGATTTTGCCTTGCTCTGGCAACTGGAAAAAACGCTGAACCAGTTTGGCATTACGCCATCTCCTCAAGAAAAAGTTTGACGGAAGGATAATGTAGCCCGGCGTTGTGGAACACAAGACCCCTGCTCCAATCCGGCTAAAACATAGACCATTTTTTTCGGGGGTATCGGCGCGAGGCGGGCGAGGCAGGCAGGATTTTGCGACCTCGCAGCAGTGTCCAGATCACCGAGGTAACTACTCCATCGGGACACAGTTGGTGCTGCTGCTGAAAGGCCATGACGGCTGCTTTCGTCTGTTCACTAAAGTAGCCATTGCGGCTCACCTCATATCCGCAAACCCTTAGCAACCCCTGCAGCTCTAGCACGTCTGCTCCTAACCGCCCTGGCTGCAATAGCCGGCTCCCAGGTTGAACGTTTTTCCTGAGAGATGCCCAAGTTTCTGGGCCCACCACACCATCAATCCGCAGCTGATGGCGTTTTTGATACAGCTTCACCGCAATTTCGGTTTTTGAACCGTAGTCGCCATCTATCCGCAGCTGAAAACCATGAGCACATAACAGCTCTTGCAATTCGGCAACCGCAGATCCCGTGTCCCAGGGATAGAGTACCGGAGAAACGGGATGAGCGGAACCGTGGGGGCGATCGCCTTCATTCATCGCTACATCCTCATTGCTGATTCCTTGAAAGAGTGCCCAATTAAGCCCGGTGGACTTTGTGAGAGTAACTAGGCTGGAGCTAACAGGCGAGAACTACTAGGGTTACAAATAAATTTTGCAACCTGGGGGTTGGGAGCGCAGCCCCTTCACCCCTGGCAAAACTTCTGGTTTGCTGTACTAGGACTGTATCGCCTCGGTTGAAGTGGGGTCAAGCTGCGATCGCTGGACTCGACATCTCCCCCTGATATAACAAACTGTAACCCTTTCCGAACAAGAAGCTTAAGCTTAGCCAAAAGCTAAACTTCTCATGATAGGGTGCTGCTATTCCTTGGGATGAGTCAGGAGATAGCTTTATGGTTCAAACCCCGCCACCCCCCTCTATTTCTCCCCGTCAGATGAATCTGCTGCGGATTGTCACTGCTATGGCCTGGTCAGATGGCAACCTTGCCGAAGAAGAAGTGGATATGATGCTCGATCGCTTCAGCGGCATCTTTGCAACTGATGTTGCGCAGCAGCAGGCCCTGCATAAGGAACTCAAAGACTATATGATGCAAAATATTCCCCTGGAGGAAATCACGCCTAAGCTGCACAGCGCTGACGAAAAAGAGTTGGTGTTGCGGCTCGGCTATGAAGTGATTGAATGCAGCTCTCGCACGCCTGACGAGGAAAAAATTAACCCTGAAGAGGCTGCTGCCTACCACAAACTGGTTGAGCTGCTCGGTTTGCCTGCTGAAACCGTGCAGCGCATCGAAGCTGAAGCAAAAGCCGCTGCCAGCAGCGATGAAACCTTGATCGATCGGCTCACTCGGCAAATCGAGAATTCTGCGCATTAAACGATGCGGCTCACTTAACGGGCGCGAAGGTATCAGGCGCGAAAGCCAGTCCTTCGCGCCTGTTTGTCTGCAGACAATTAACTCATCTCCAACATGCGCTGCATCGGTTTCAGTGCGGCTAGACGGATCGATTCGGGTAGCGTTAGTTCCGGCGATCGCTGCTTCATGGCTAAATACAGCTTTTCTAGGGTGTTCAGCCGCATATGAGGGCATTCATTACAGGCGCATTGGTTCAGAGGTGGAGCCGGAATGAAGGTTTTTTGCGGGGCTTGCTTCTGCATTTGGTGAATGATGCCGGGCTCTGTAGCCACAATAAACGCAGTATTGGGGCTGGTTTGGCAGTACTTGAGCAGTGCCGTCGTTGAGCCAATGTAGTTGGCATGGCGCAAAACGGCGGGTTCACATTCGGGGTGGGCAATCACTTCGGCATCCGGATGCTGGATTTGCAGTTGCACAATTTTCTTTTCTGAAAATGTTTCGTGCACCATACAGCTTCCCTGCCACAGCACCAGCTCTCGTCCGGTTTGCTCCATAACATAGCGACCCAAATTGCGATCGGGGGCAAAAATAATCGGCTGGTCTTCTGGAATCTGCCGCACAATCTTGACGGCATTGGAGCTAGTGCAGATGATGTCGCTCATGGCTTTGATCTCAGCCGTGCAGTTGATGTAGGACACCACGACGTGATCAGGATGGGCTGCCTTAAACTGAGCAAATTCCTGGGGAGGGCAACTGTCTGCCAGTGAGCAACCGGCGTTGAGATCGGGCAACAAAACTAGCTTGTTGGGGTTGAGAATCTTGGCAGTTTCTGCCATAAAGTGAACCCCCGCAAACACAATCACATCGGCATTGGTACTGGCTGCCTGCTGAGAAAGCCCCAAAGAATCGCCAATATAGTCGGCAACGTCTTGAATGTCTGGATCTTGATAATAATGGGCTAAGACGACGGCATTCAGCTCTTGCTTCAGCGCTTGAATGGCAGCAACCAGATCGGTGGGCAAGGCAGAAACTTGAGCCGAGTTTTGGTAAGAAAGTGTAGTTGTAAACACGATAATTGCGAATTTCCCTGTATCGAGTCTAGAAAAATCGGGACACTGATTTTCAAATTATAGTTTTTTTTACCAAAAGTATGGGGAAATGAAGTGGTAAACCTGCAATCATCTGACCTAGGGAGGGGCAGGTCCTGCAGCTAAACGGATGCCGCAACCTGGACTGGAGCAAGCGGCTGGGTTGATCTAACTGGGTCAAGCAAGGGATGTGAAAGTAAATCTACGGATCTTCTCGTTCCACCACCCGGTATCCAGGGTCTAAGTTCAGTACTTGTCTCTAAGCTAATTAGGGGTAACAAAAGGCAGAATGAACTCACTTCTGGAGAACGCAATCTACTAGAAGAGTTGAATAACTAGGGGGCAATTTAGTTGTTTAGCTTTTCTGGGATAAGCAAGCGTCCTTACAGGTTACTTTGCCTGACCCTGGGGGCTTATAGGGTCAGGCATTTTTTTGTCAATTTTTGCCATAGGGGACTGAATCGCCGGGCTGATCAGCGGGTTAAGCCAGGATTACATTTCGGCTAAATATTGCTGATAGCCGATCGCCTCTAGCTTGTGTTGCTTGTCCAGGACGCTTTCTTTCAGGCTTTGGCGATAGTGCAGGACTTTTTCTAGCAGGTCGGGCTGGTGGCTCGCCAGAATTTGGATGGCTAACAATCCGGC
>DATNOY010000530.1:0-3881 GCA_036703495.1 Coleofasciculaceae cyanobacterium | reverse complement strand
GTTAATGTTGGGGAACCAACTTAGCAAAATACGGATAATCAACATCACAAAATAGATGTTCAAAAATGTAGCCAGTGCCGTGGCAATCAGCGGTATGGTACTGCTCATTGGTACTTTTGGTTCCCTAGATACTAATTTGTTTAGTAATGATTTTAAGCCTAGTTTAGCGAAGATCCCCCAGGTGTTGCAGATCTTACAAGAAAGCACCATGAAAAATTTATTGCACTCTGTTGCACTTTTTCCAGGATGCAATTTCCATGGAGCAATGCCCTAAGCACCCAAGCGATTCGGGGACAACTGGGCTAGCAATGCATCCGATTGACCCATCGCAGACTGGGCAAAGCGCCGGGCGATGGGTGGCAGTAGCGCAAAAGGATTGCTAAACCCAGAAAACAGATGTAGTCCCTCGGTGCCAGCGATTGCCCCAACCAGAGGCAGGCGATCGCCACTAAATGACACAAGGCAGCTGTACCATTTCCCTGGAACATGCTGTAGCGCCGGTAAAAGCTGCCCCACAGCCTGACGAATTTCCGCTTCGCTCTCGGCTGCATTGGCTTGTATATAAGGATCAGTGAGGGTGCGGCTCACCTGCCCAATCCGCACTCTGCTATCTTGAAACTGAATAGCACCCACATCTAGAATGGGCGCAACGATTTCATGCCCAGGTTGATCCCAAAGCGCATCCTGGTCTGCACGACCGGCTTCAGATTCCATAGCAAATCGCTTCAACTCAGCTGGCATAATGATCGTTTGCAATTGCAGATCAAGGGGCGGCGTTTCAATCACTTCAGCCTGAGTAAAATAAAGCCGGGTAGAGATACCTGCCTGATTGAGCAGGGCTCGACTAAAACCGCCTGCACAGATTGCCACATTGGCAGCTTCATATCTCTGGGCAGAGGTAACTACTCCCTGAATCCGATCGCTTTTTTGAATTAAGCTCTTCACCTGGGCAATCTCGATGACACCCCCCAATCGCGTGAAGGCTTGTTGATAGGCTGCCAAGGTTGCCTCGGGGGAGACATGCCCATGGGGGAGAAGCAGAGCAGCGGCGATCGCCTGTTGATTCAGCAGGGGTTCAATTTCACCGGCCGATTCAGGACTCAGCAGAGTAGGAGGAATGGCAAAGTTTTGATACCCACTAGCCACAGTATCTGGATCGCGATCGGGCTCAATCGTCAGCAGCAGGTTCATCTCACGGAATTGAGTTTCGCTGTCTAACTCGGTGGATAGGGTGCGATGGATTTCAATCCCTTCCTGGCAAAGTTGCCGCGTCAAGTCAGTTAAGCCTGACCAGTAGGCAATGCCGCCGTAGCTATATCGAGTTCCATTAAGAGGTACAGCAAATTGTTCTAATAGCAAAACTGAGAATCCTAGCTTGGACAGTTCATAACTCAACGCTGAGCCAGCCAGCCCCCCACCTACCACAATCCAATCAAAAGTTTTCATGCTTTTACCCCTGCACTCACTTCAATTGTTACCTAATATTTCAAGCAGGGCTAAACGATTAACCTTCCTCAAATCTTCCTCAAAGTATCAGAGAGCTGGATTACTGCAATTTTGCTAATACTTACAGCAATTTTCAATTGCGTCAGACACAGTTATTTTTGAGAGGCCGCGCTCCGCGCGGCCTCTCAAAAATAACCCACACTTAATCAAGCCCAAAGCGCTGTAGCACTAATTTTCACTCATCTAAAGCTGCAAAGCTTTTGGGCAGCCTTTGAAACAAGACTGCCCCACCGTGCCTTATCTAACTAGAAATTACTGTATGGCGTCATGCTCTCATCTGAGAAAAAAGGGGGTTGAGGCTGTGCCCTCTGCCAGGGATTCCGCCCCAGCACCCCGTTTCATCTTGATGAGGACTGCTATACAAGTCCATATGGATGGAGAACATCATTAAAGATCTACCCATAGGTAGCTATTTTCGCCCTTTATTTTCGCCACCATAGGAGGGCAATCTGCCTGAGTGGACGATTTCAAAAGTCTAAACTGCTTTCTGTTAGATCCCCCAAATAGCCTAAAATAACTGCTGCTCCCCAATCACACGTAGATGGAGGTTTTCTACTTACAGAGTAATAAATCTACTCTGCATTATTACGCCTGTAGAAATAGGTCGGAATGGACAGAATCGTCAGTGTAGATCTAATCACCCGATTCTTAACTTTCCTAATGAGCAAAAATTCCCATCGTTTTTGGACCGCGATCGCCCTTTGTGGGGCTATTGGCATTGTGTTTGGGTGTGCTACTAGCCAAGCAGCAATCAACCAATGCTCTCACAGCGATGATGCCAACCCAGAGTGTATGCTCCAAGATCCCTGGATTACTCGAGTGGAAAACATGAGCGTAGGGCTGTTTGCAGGCATTGGGGCGGCAGTTGGCGCTACCTGGCAGGCTTGGCAAAAAGAGGAGTAAGTTAAGTTGACCTTTTGATGTACCACCGCCAGAAAATTAGGATGATTAACGCACCAATAATGCCGCAAACGAGGGCATTAGTCGTTAGAACCCCGGAAGAGGTGCTGATGCCCAACATCACTTTTCCGACATAGCCTCCTGCCAAAGCGCCGATGATCCCCAAAACATTAGTTGTAAAAACATTGCCTCCCGCATTAATGAGGCGCGCAAAAGCAGCTGCGATCAAACCTAAAATGATCCAAGCCAAAACGCTCATGAGTTGTCCTTTTTCTGATCTGTAGACGTTTCCCTGATGGTGGGATAGGCAGCAGCTAAAGCTAGTCTGCCCAGTTAAAATGAGTCACTCTGAGAGACAAATTAAACTGTGGGGCAGTACTAAACTGCTCCACTCATCCATCATGAGTTTCTCGGCGAACCTGATAGTATGCATCCTCCCAAAACAGCTTAGGCAACGTAAAGATCTTGAACTTAACTTTGTCAAATCTTGATGTTGCTCAGGGTAGTTCCCCTCTAAGTTGTCAAATGAGGACTGGAAGAAACCTCTAAACTATACAAGCTGTGTGAAAGTTGGGCTTGTGGGGGCAGACACCACATTTTGAGCTTCTAAAAAAGCAGCGGCTCGTAAGATCAGGGCTTCATTGTAGGGCGCTGCGATCAGTTGTACCCCAACAGGCAGACCGCCAGGCTGCTGAACAGGCACGGATAGGATAGGCAGCCCAATAAAAGATAAGGGTTGAGTGAATAGCCCCAGGTTGGGACGAACTAGCAGTTCTTGTCCATCTAATGTCATCGTTTCTTGACCAATTAGGGGAGCAGGGCAGGGGGTTGTAGGAGCCAAAATCAGATCTACCGAGTGAAAGATCTGACGCACCTGATCGCGATACCATCGACGAAATCTTTGAGATTGCAAATACCAGGTATTAGGGATTAAAGCTCCCGCCAAAAATCGATCGCGAGTTGCCGGATCAAAATCCTGGGGGCGAGTCTTCAGCCGTTCTAAATGTAAATTACTGCCTTCGCTGGCCGTAATAATATAGGCGGCGGCTCGGGCCCGGGCCGCTTCTGGAATTGTGACTCGTTGAGTGGCTGCCAAAGCTTGAGCAACTTTTTCCACCGCAGCTAAGACTTCAGGTTCAGCACTCTTGGCAAAATAGCCATCGGCGATCGCAATCCGCAATCCTGCAATTCCTAGATTGAGCTGAGGCAAACAGGGTTCTGGCGGCACGGCGGTACAGACGGGATCTCGCACATCTTCACCTTGCATCAGATCAAAAGCTGCCGCAATATCTCGCACAGACCGGGCAAAAGGGCCAATATGGTCGAAACTACCGCAAAACAAAAATACCCCTGCCCGCGATAGTCGCCCGTAGGTTGGCTTCAGTCCAAAAATGCCACAGAAGGCAGAGGGAACTCGAATGGAGCCATTGGTATCGGAACCTAACGTTAAGGGAACCAACCCGCCGGCAACTGCT
>DATNOY010000529.1:0-2395 GCA_036703495.1 Coleofasciculaceae cyanobacterium | reverse complement strand
GGTGAAGGCGGCGCAGGTGCGGGAAGGGTTGCGGGAGTATGGCGATCGCCTGTTTGCTCAGGTGTTTTTGGCGCACCGGGAGGCGGAGTATGAGTATCGGCAGGTGCGGGGGCAGTTGAGTCGGGTGCAGATTGAAATTATCGGGAATGATCCGATGTTTCAGGCATTGCATTGGGAGACGATGCGTGATCCGGATTTGGATAAGCTGCTGGCGATCGAGTGTGTGATGCGGCGGCGGCAGGATTGGCGATCGGTGGTGCCTGCGAAACTCGCGCCGTCTCAGCGGATTAATGTGCTGCTGGTAACGGCGCGACCGGATGAGGAAAAGGATTTGCAGTATCGGGTGACGTCGCGGCCGTTGCTGGCGGCGATCGAGAATAGCCAGATGCCGATTAATTTGGTGCTGTTGCGACCGGGAACGTATGAGGCGCTGGAGCGGCATTTGGCGGACATACCAGAGGGGTTTTATCACATCGTGCATTTTGATGCGCATGGTGGGGTGATCACTTATGAGCTGTTGCAGGCGTATGAAAAGCGCGATCGGATGCTGCTGAAGGGTCGTTATGGCGGCCGGTCGGATCTGCAACCGTTTGGGGGGGAGCGGGCGTTTTTGTTTTTGGAGACGGAGACGAAGGGCATGGCTGATCCGGTGGAGACGCAGGAGTTGGCGACGCTGCTGAATGGCAAGCGAATTCCGATTTGCATTTTGGATGCGTGTCAGTTGGCGCAGAATCCGGCGGGTGAAAGTGAGGATGAGGCAGAGGGGCTGGGCGATAGTTTGGGCAGTCGGCTGATGACGGCGGGGATGCAGATGGTGGTGGCGATGCGCTACTCAATTCTGGCGGAGGCGGCGGGGCAGTTGATGGGGCAGTTTTATCAGGCGTTGGTCAACAAGCGATCGCTCCTGGAAGCGGTGAGGCTAGGACGCAGAGAGTTGTTTAACCAGAAATCTCGGCGGGCGAGTTACAACCAGCAGGTAGATCTGGAGGATTGGCTGCTGCCGGTGGTCTATTGCAATCAGCCGCAGGCAATGACGATCGAATTACAGCCGATGCTGCCGCAGGAGGAAGCCGCCTACTGGCAGCAGCAGGCAGGTCAGTATCGCTTTTCGGAACCGACCTATGGCTTTGTCGGGCGAGATCTGGAAATCCTCAAGATTGAGAAGTCGCTGCTGCGGCGCAATGTGCTGCTGGTGCAGGGTATGGGTGGCACAGGCAAAACTACCCTGCTCAACTTTTTGCGGCAGTGGTGGCAGAAAACCAATTTTGTGGCCCGCACGTTCTACTTTGGCTACGACCAAAAAGCCTGGACGCTGGCGCAAATCATGCATGAGATCGGCAAGGCAATTTACAGCACCTACGAGCAGGCGATCTTTCAGGCGATGCCATTGGAGGCGCAGCAGCAAAAGCTAGTGGCGACGCTGCGATCGGGCTGCATCCAAACCCAGCTTCCCTATGCCCTGATTCTGGATAATCTGGAGTCTGTGACCGGACAAGATTTGGCGATTCAGAACACGCTGCCCCCTGCCGAACAGCAGCAGATTTGCGATTTCCTCAGTCGGCTGGTGGGTGGCAAAATCTACGGGGTGTTGGGTTCTCGCAGCAGCGAAGACTGGCTGAAACGCCACACCTTCCGCGACAATGTCTACGTTTTGCAAGGGCTAGACCCGGAATCTCGATCGCAGCTTGCCGAAAAAATTCTGCAACAGCAGGTGGGCGATCGAACGGCAACGATTCGCCAAGACCCGCAGTTTACCTAACTGATGAAGCTGCTGGCGGGCTATCCGCTGGCGATGGAGGTAGTGCTGGCGAACCTGCCGCGGCAAAGTCCGGGCGAGATTTTGGCGGCGTTGGATGCGGCCGATGTGGCGCTAGACAGCGGCAGCGCTGAGAAAACGGAGAGCATTTTGAAGTGTGTGGAGTATTCCCACAGCAATTTATCAGAAACGGCACAAACGCTGCTGCTGAGTTTGGCTCCGTTTAGCGGGTTTATCGATCGGCGTGATCTCCCCAACTATGTCAAACAGCTTCAGCAGTTTCCGCTGTTTCAGCCTTACCCCGTTGAAGCCTTCGACAGCGCTATTCAAGAAGCAATTCATTGGGGACTGCTCTCCCCCATCAGCGAAGATCATCCAGAACTGCTAACAATTCAGCCCATTTTCCCCTACTTCCTGAAAACCAAGCTAAACCAGCTAGAGGAGAAGGATCGCTCTTCCATTCAAACAGCTTTCAAACTTCACTACCAGTGGCTAGCAGACTCATATCAACAATGGATGGACTCCAAAGAACCGCAGCAGCGGCAGATGGACATTTTGTTCTGCCGCTGGGAGTACGAAAACTTGTTCCAGGCTTTGCAACTTTGCTTGGCGCGACAGGAAAGTATTGCGATTTACTTC
>DATNOY010000528.1:0-3509 GCA_036703495.1 Coleofasciculaceae cyanobacterium | reverse complement strand
AGCAAAAAGCAGCGCCAAGCTAAGCTCCAATCCTCGCTTCCCGCTTGCCCGTAGGCTGGAGGGGAGGCTGATCTAAGTCGAAGCGCTTTCAATATAGTAGGTCGCATCATTTTGCGCCATCGGGGGGTGGTGTTGTCAATGCCAAAACATTAAGTAAGTCAACTAGGTCATCCAGCATCTCAACGGAAGAATGCGGGTTTGAGCGCAAATTTTGTTACATAAGTTAATAGAAACTTTGGATTTTTCCAGCTGAGCTGAGTTATGCCCGGTATTCCCCAGAAAATCTGTCAGGCTAGGCGGTGTCGTTATCCCCTGTGGAAAACCCCACCTGACCCTGTGGAAAACTTGGGGGTACCTGGGGAAAACATGGGGAATTGTGGGGGAAAACTTTGGTGAAAGTAAAACTTTGTAAAGATTTTGAGAATTAGGGTTGCTGTCGCTCCAAAAACTGGATAACGGCTTTTGCCTCCAGCGGTTCTGAGAAGTAATAGCCTTGTCCAAACTCGCAGTTCATCTCTAGCAGCTGAGCCTTTTGCTCAGAAGTCTCGACGCCTTCTGCAGTGACATCAATCCCTAAATTATGCGCCAATACTAGAATAGTACGAACGATCTCTAAACTATCGACACAAATATGCATTTGGCTGACAAAAGAGCGATCGATCTTCAGCGTATTAATGGGGAAACGCGGTAGATAGCTCAACGAGGAGTAGCCCGTGCCAAAATCATCAATCGCTAGCTGAATGCCCAACGCCCGAATCTGGTAGAGCATGTCTACGACCCCATCCGCATTTTCCATTACCATGCCTTCGGTCATCTCCAGTTTCAGACTGGCAGGACTCAGCGTGGTTTCGCGCAAAATTTGTTGGATCTGCTCCACTAATTCGGGCATCGCAAACTGCTGACTGGAAAGGTTCACGCTCAGCGTCAGAAAATCCTGTTCTGGAAAGGCTAGCTGCCACTGGCGCATTTGCCGACATGCCGATCGCAGCACCCACCAGCTCAGCGGCACAATCAGTCCTGTTTCCTCTGCTAAGGGAATAAATTGGGCAGGACGCAAGAATCCCTGTTCCGGGTGTTTCCACCGGGCCAAGGCCTCAAATCCAATCACGAGTCCGGTGGTCAGGCAAATGATGGGTTGATAGTAAAGCTGCAGCTCTTGATGTACCCCTGGCACTTCAGTTGGCACAGCCAGGCGATCGAGGCTGGCGCTTTGCCACAGCAGGCTAGAAAATTCGTTAGGCATCACGCCAATAATGTTGGCGTGGTGTTCGCCTTGAGTAATGGCCCGCCGTAAGTCGTTTTCCAATTGCAGCTTCAGCAGCATGCGCGTCCGCATGGTATGCTCAAACACCTGATATCGGGCTCTCCCTAACGCCTTAGCTCGATGCATTGCCGTATCGGCATCTCGCAACACATGCTCTGCTTGGGTGTAATGAGGAGAGCTGAGGACAATCCCCACACTGAGGGTAGTAAATACCTCATGCCCGTCCAGGTTAAACGGCAGCGCCAGCAGCTGCTGCAACCGCTCTGCCATACGGGTTGCGTCATGAGTGGTCTGAATCTGGGGGAGCAAGATGGCAAATTCATCCCCGCCTAGACGAGCTACGTAGTTTTCGGGCATGAGGAAGGCTTTCAGCCGTTGAGCCGCGGCTGCTAGCAGGCGATCGCCCAAGGCATTGCCCAAGCTGTTGTTGACCAGTTTGAACTGATCAAAATCGAGCCATAGCACGGCAAAAGCGATATTGGAGTGGGTTTGCACATCGACAAGGGCTTGCTGTAAGCGGTGCAGAAAGCCAGCCCGATTGAGCAATTCAGTCAGCGGGTCATAAAATACGGTTCGGCGGAGCGCTAGCTCGGCTGCATGACGTTCAGTAATATCGGTCTGAGAGCCAACAATGCGATCGATCTTGCCTTTGCGGTTGCAAACGGCAGATCCCTGGCTTTGCATCCAGCGGTAAGAGCCATCTCGGTGCAGCAGCCGATATTCGCACTCCAAACGGGACGTTAAGCCTTGGCAATGATCGGCAATGGCTAGCTTGACTGTCTCGACATCCAGCGGATGAACGCGGCTCAGCCATTCAGCAGGACTGCTGCTCAGCTCCCATTCTCCATAGCCCAGCATGGCCTTCCAGGGGGGTGAAAAATCAATGCAATTGTTCTGCAGATCCCAATCCCACAGGCCCTCTGTTGTGCCGCGAACGGCCAGCGCATACCGAGTTTCGCTTTGGCGCAGCAGTATATAAGTTCGGACTGCCTCAGCCAACGCTACGCTACCGCCACACAGCCCAAACAGCAAGATTGGGGAGGTCACTGGCATCCAATATCCCATTTGCCAGAATGTCCAGCTGAGGATGATCCAGCCGGCACATAATGACATCCAGGTGGCTAGCTGATAGCGAAATCGCCAGCGGGGTAGCCAGAACCCTAACCCTAGTCCCGTCAGCAGCAACAAGGGCCACAACCACTTTTGTAGCGCTGGATCAGGGACAAGCTGATCGCCGTGTAATAGGGCTGCACAAATCAGGGATTCTAAAGCCTGACAAACGCTAGATTGGCTGAACGCCACCACAACAAGCGTGGCGAGGATGACCGGAGCACACTGCCACCAGTACTTTGCAGGCAGTAGTTTGATGTTAAAACTAGAGCGTGACGATGGCTCTGGAAGGGACGAGGTGATCATGCTTTGGGCTTAATCTTCTGAAGATGGAATGCCTAATCTAAGTAAGTAATGTAGATGCCCATTTCCAGAAATGATGAGACAGCCAAGATAAACGCCTTTTCCGGCTTTTCTGCTGTCTTTGAAATTCCTAGACCAGCAGCGATCGCCTAACCCTGATGATGAGGCGTTTGGAACATCGCCCGCTCCGACAGCTCAGTCTGAAGGCTGCATAATTGAGGCGGTGCGATCCAAACCCGCAGCGTTCGTTCCGTTCCTCACTCAGCAGATGAGGATCGAGCCGCAGCGGCGCATAGAACTGTTGTCTCCGTAGAGGGCAAGCGTTAGTTTTAGGTCAGCTCCCTGAAACTACTTAGAACTATCTTGCCATGGTGATGTTCTAGGAGTTTTGTTGATTTCATGAACTACTCCTAGTCGTTTCGCTAAGCTATACAGCGCTTTGCGTTTAATTAAGTCTGGGTTATTTTTTAGAAGCCGCGCGGAGCGCGGCTTCTAAAAAATAACTGTGGCTGACGCAATTGAGAATTGCTGTAAGTCTCTCCGCTTCGGTGGGGCTTGTTGCCTCACTTGCAGCCCTGCTGCGCTATGAGTTGGTACACCCACGAATTCGTTGTAGAGGTAGACTGGATCGCTAGCACCTGCGACCTGCTAACCTGTGCTCTATGGCATCTCAGTCTTTTTCTCTCCCGCTCGATCAACTTACTGAACCCACCTCGATCGCTCTGGCGCAGCAGATCAAATACCAGGATATTCTGACTCCGCTGAGCGAAGCCGCGATCGCTACGGCCTATGTACATCAAAAAGCTGTACATCAAAAAGCTGTACATCAAAA
>DATNOY010000527.1:0-2609 GCA_036703495.1 Coleofasciculaceae cyanobacterium | reverse complement strand
GTCCAAACCCACCAGGGAATAGGGGTAGGAACATGGGTTGAGCAGTGAGCCAGCCATTCCGTGCCGACCATTTGCCAATGCGGCGCAATGAAATTGATGCCCCCAGCTTGCAGGCAATCGCCCAATTCTGCTGCTGAACTCCATGCCTGCATAGTCTCTGGCTCTACTAAAAATCCCACTGAAATCGCTGGGGCAATTTGTTTAACGGCTATGAGCGTTTCTAACTTAAACGAAGTGACCACAAAGCTGTTCAACGGTAAGTCCTGGAGATGTTGAACAACTGCCGCTTCATAGCCAGGTTCTTTCAGCTCAACATCCATTTGAATGCGTCCGTGGCAGCAGGCGATCGTCTCAGCCAACGTGGGCAGGTCTGGATCAAGCGCTTTGAGTTGGCTCCAGGGCGATTCTGAGATGCGCTGTCCTGCAACATCAGGATCATGATGAATGATTAAAACTTGGTCTTGAGTCGCCCGGACATCAAACTCTACACCGTCTGCACCCAGGGCGATCGCCTGTTCAAAGGCAGCAATTGTATTTTCTTTGGCAAAGGCAGAGTTGCCTCGGTGCGCCATGATGTAGGGCAATGGGGATGTGGGCATATCAATCCTCGTTTCAATCCTCGTTTTCTAGCAGCGGCAGGATGGAATTGGCAAAAATAGCAGCCTGGGTGCGATCGCGGAGTTCCAAGCGGCCTAACAGATTAGTCACATGGTTTTTGACCGTTCCTTCAGAAATATAGAGGGTTTTAGCGATTTCTCGATTGCTAGCGCCTTGAGCAATCAGCCGCAGCACTTCCAGTTCGCGAGGTGTTAGCTCGGCAAATCCTAGAGGCAGATCAGGCGGAGCGGATGGCTCGGTCGTTTTAGCCATCAGCTTTTTTAAAATTCCGGGTGCAAATTGGGTATAGCCCTTGTGAACGGTACGAATCGCCTGAGCTAATTCTTCGGAAGGCGTGTCTTTCAGCAAATAGCCAACTGCACCTTGCTGCAAAGCTGCAGTCACATACTCATCTTCGTCAAAGGTAGTGAGAACCAGAACTTTGGTAGATGGAAACTGCTGCGCGATCGCCTTAGTTGCGGCTACGCCATCCATCACCGGCATCCGCACATCCATCAGGACTACATCCGGCTGCAACGCTGAGACTTGTTGAATGGCTACCTGCCCGTTTTCGGCATCTCCGACAATTTGCAAGTCAGGTTCCAGTTGCAGCAAAGCTTTTAAGCCTTGACGCATGATGTTTTGATCGTCAACCAGCAGCACTCGAATCATGGGATAGTTCTCCGCAGGGGCAGATTTACCCGAATGCAACAGCCTTGACCGGGTTGGCTATCAATTTGAATCTGTCCTCCTAAGGCGATCGCCCGCTCTCGTATGCCCTGTAGCCCAAAACCCGTTTGGTTTTCTGAAAGCTGAAAGCCACTGCCATTGTCTTGAATCTGGAGGTGTAGCTCCAAGGCGATCGCCTCTATGGTGATCTCTACCGCTGTGGCATTGGCATACTTGCGAATATTATTGAGAGCTTCTTGCACAATTCGATAGGCAGCAGTGCTGATCTCAGGAGGCAGCGGCTGTGTAAGCTGCATCTGGCAGTTGGGCTGCAGGCTTGTCGTTCGTTGAAAATCTTCTACTAGAGAAGCGATCGCCTGGGATAATGATTTTCCCTGCAATGGATCTAAGCGCATGGCCGAAACCGATCGCCTCACCTCTTGCAGGGCGGTTGAGCCGAGCTGCTTCGCTTCTAGCAGAAACTGATGCGCTTGTTCTGGGTTAGATTGCCACAACTTTAAAGCCCCTTCCATTTGCAGGTTAAGTCCTGTCAGCGCATGCCCCAAAGAGTCGTGAATTTCGCGGGCAATCCGGTTGCGCTCTTGCGCCATGGCCAAATTTTCGACTCGTAAGGCATATTGCCGCAGCTGGTCATTGGCGATCGCCAGCTTTTCCCGACTCTGCCGCTCTGTGATCAACGCATTGATGAGTAGCAGCACCAGCACCAGCACCAACCCCAGCAGCAGGGCAAAGTTAAAGACGAGTGGTCGGCTATTCGCTTGCCAGGGCAGAACAGCCGACATATCGGGACGGTGTACAAACCTGGCCAGCATGATCAAGAACAACCCGTAGGTGATGCCGATCACGGTCAATCGCCCTGGCGTCTTAAAAATCAGGCAGCTGCGAATGGCCAACACCACATATAGAAATGGAAAGATCCGAGGATTTTTGCCTGCCGCTGCCGCGACGACAATAAACCCGATCTCCAGAGCCGTGTAAGCCACTTTATGAGTGAACTGGGGCCGGGGGAGTCGCAGTCCCATCAGCCCAAAACCTAGCAAACTAAGTAAGTTGATCAGGGGAAATCGATTGCGCAGGCGAGGAAAGGGAGTCGGCAAAAATTCTCCTAGCAGCGCGATCCCCAACAGCCCCCATTCCAAATACAGCAGAAACGGAAAGGGATGATTCTGGGTGAGGAGAGGGCGCTTCATAGACTCTGTGGGTGGCATGCCCGGAGCGTTGGGATCAAGCTTATTGATTATAGTTGCCTCCTCTCCTCAGACGAACATGACCAAAGTCATGGATGCAGTCATGACCATTCTCTCAGGTGCTTCAGGGGATAG
>DATNOY010000526.1:0-5516 GCA_036703495.1 Coleofasciculaceae cyanobacterium | reverse complement strand
GCGTCGCTGGGAAGAAAATCTTATTGGAGCAGTATTGTGACTCAACCAGAATCGCTGACCTTCCCTGAATTGCAAGCAGAAGTGGCTCATCTGCGAGAAGAATTGCAGATGCGGGATCAGCTTGTGCAGCAGCTCTCTCAGGAGCTATTTCGCCTCGTTAAAGGCAATGCGGACACTTTGCCTGTGCCGGATGTCTCAGAGCGTCAGATGGCAGAAATGCGGGCGCTCCGGGAGCAGCTACAGGGCGTTGAACAGCAGGTAACGTTCTACCAATCCCAGATTGCCGATCGCGATAGTGAGATCTATCAACTGCGGCAAACCAATCAAGAGCTGAGCGATCGCTCTCGCATGTTAGAGAAAGTGGTGCAAGAAATGCCTCACATCTATCGAGAAAAGTTTGAGCGGCGTTTAGCTCCGATTAAAGAAAAAGTAGCCATGATTCAGCGGGAGAATCGCCAGCTGCATGCTGAGCTACAGAGCGTCAGCTATCGGCTAGCCGTTCGCAATCGCCGCAGCAATCAGCTTGATCTGCCGAGCTTTCCGCGCGGTGCTGCCTTGCCGTCACTGGGGTGAGGAAATTGAACTCATCCAAAATAGCCGCTGCTGTTAGACACAGGTTACCTAAAGTTGAGGTTGTTTTTTCAGGGTAGAATTTCTGCTGACTACACCCCACCTTCCTACATAAAGGCTAAACCCAACGTCTGACCCCAGCGGCTTATTCTTGAACTTTGAAGGCAAAAGTTGAGACAAGCAGTTTTTTGTGCTCAGCCATCGATTTACCGATCGCCCAGAATGCATTTTCCTGACAGAACTACCAGGTCATCCTCTTGGGCAACGGTGCATTTGCGAATGAACTTTTCGATAGCAAACGTCTGTTTCTGCTGCATTCTTTCGGCAGCTTGAGTACTTTCGGGCTTAAATTGCTTCAGCCAATCGCCGATGGGAATTTGAGCATACTCATCTACTTCCAAAGTAGACAGATAGCGACGATCGATCATCCAAAAATCGATGCCATATTTCTGGACAAAATTGCGAACATCGGATGCTTGAAGGCTGTACTGCGCTGAAATTAAATCAGTAATGCGTTGACGAATTGGTCGGTAATATCCCTGTTGATAGGGAAGCGCATACTCTCTGCCTACCAAAATCGATCGCTGTGAGAAAGAGGGAATATTATCGACCTCTTTGGCCAAAGAAGCCACCAGAATATCTTTCGGCTGTTGAGCAAAAAACTCATACAGGCTAGAAACCGTACCCTTGACATAAGAAGTTTTGGGAAACAAGTAGAGCTTGGGCGAGAACAACACAATTACCCCCCAAAGCAGCACAAAGGCGATCGCCAAGCCCTGCCGCAGCGGCACAGGCTTACGTTCTGCCCAACCCAACGCCTGATCTACCAAGAGCGTCACCACCAGTGCTCCGGCAAAAGCCGTCAAAATTTGCACCGTATATTGCGTGTAGCGGCTTGGCAGATAGAGCCGAAACAACAGGGCATGGGCTGCAAAAAACGTTCCTAATGACGCTAACCCCACCTGGACAAAAATACCCAAATGTCGCAGCTGAGAGGCTAATGGAAAACGCGATCGCAGTCCCAACAGCAGTGGAAACAAAAACAGGGCCAGCACCGACAGCGGCATCATCCAAAAGAACACCCCGCTGCGCTTGCCAAAGATCCAGAACATCCAAAAATCATCTGTGAAGAAAGCCGAACGGGCCTTCATGGCAAACTCTGGCATGGTGCGCGCTTCGGCAGCTGTAATCACGGCACCATACACCGATTTGTCCAAGGCATAGGGCAGCAAAACAGCAACGGCAACGGCTAGCCCGGCGGCGCTGAAGAGGTAAGTTTGGCGATCGGCAGTTAACCGCAGCTTGCCTGCCTGCCAATCTACCAGGCGAACGACCAACGTTCCGGCCATAATCAGCACAAATTGCGGGTAGAACAATCCTTGCAACAGAATGGCAGCTAAGCAGGGCCACAGCGCCCCCCGCAGTAGATAATACAGAAATGCCAGAAAGCAAGGATAAAGGAAGGCTCGGGCGGTGCCAGAAACTAGATCATCCTGCACCCAAAGATTTTGATTCAGCACCAGAGAGCCAATGAATCCCGCTAAGGGGACAGGCAACAGTTCCAGACAAATGCCAAAGGCATAGGCTGTAGTGATTAACCCCAGTCCCAGGGGCAAAAATTTGTTGAACAGCAGCGGGTTGATGCCCAATGCTGCCGGAATCCGGTAGAAGAAGCTGTATCCAGTTGGGGCGATCGACTGAAAGTAGTCGGCAATCCAATCATTGGGGAACAAGCTGGGATCGAGAAATCGCTGCATCCAGAACACATGTTGTCTGGCGTCATCCTGCACCACATAATCGGCTCTAAATCCCTGTTGCAGTCCCAAAATTGCAAACAATACTGCAAAGGTGAGGCTGAGGATCAACCAAAAGCGGGTGCGCGATGGCGGCACTTTAGACACAGGGTCAGTCAGAAAATGATGCAATTGAGAAATCAGCATGCCGCAATCGTTCAGTAGACAGAAGTGCAATACATGGGCAGTGAACTCAACAAGTGAGCCAAGCTTCAACACGGTTGTCGATCGGCTCGAATTCCTTGTTTAGGCAGTTCTAGAAGCCACTACGCCCAGGGAGACGCTGGGCGATCGCCAGAGTTCCCCCACAGAAAGCTCAAGAATACTACGGATGGTTAGCATAGATATAGCTAAGGATCATGGATTCAATACAATCCCGGATTGGGGTGCAGGGGCGCTGTCCCTGTCTGGGGGCGTTTGCCAAGCGGTGCCCCAGCAAAGCCTCCCAACGCCCATTTCATTAAATTCCCGCTTCTCAGGCTGGAATGCCTAATGCCGCCTGATGTCGTCAGGAACACTTCTCATCATCCGCTATATTTGCGAGAATCCCTCTACTTACCGGTGCTGAACGCCATGCCCAAAGTTAAGCCAACCCCTTCCGAAATCCAGCTCAGCGACCCCCAATACTACATCAGCCGAGAGCTAAGCTGGCTAGAGTTTAACCGGCGTGTGCTTCACGAAGCCCTAGATCCCCGTACTCCCATGCTGGAGCGGCTAAAGTTCACAGCCATTTTTAGCTCCAATCTGGATGAGTTTTTCATGGTGCGGGTAGCCGTTCTAAAAGAACAGGTAGAAGCCCAAGTTGACACCATTACCCCCGATGGGCGATCGCCCCAAGAGCAATTGGAATCCATTAGCCAAGTGCTGCGCCCGATGGTGACCGAACAACACCAGAACTTTGAAAAAGTGCTGCGCCCTCAACTTGCTTCCTACGGTGTGCACCTGGTTGACTATATTGATCTGGATAAGGAACAGCGTTCCTATTTGCAGCGCTACTTTGACGAACGGATTTTTCCAGTTCTGACGCCGCTCGCCTATGACCCCAGCCATCCCTTCCCGGTGATGTCTAACCTCAGCCTCAATTTGATGGTGATGGCCAAACATCCTGAAACCGGCATTGAGCGATTTGCCAGAGTCAAAGTGCCCGATATTTTGCCCCGCTTTATTCCCTTTCCGCCAGAGTTACGGCAGCATAAGGCGCAGGACAGCTTGTGGATGGGGGTGCCGTTAGAACAGGTAATTGCCCATAATCTGGAAGCTTTGTTCCCCGGCATGACGATTTTGGAATATTATCCGTTCCGAGTAACGCGGGATGCAGATTTGGAGTTAGAGGAAGATGAAGCAGATGATCTGCTGCTAGCCATTCAGCAAGAGTTGCGCAAGCGGCGGTTTGGTGGCTCGGTTGTGCGCTTAGAAATTCAATCTTCTACCACAGCGCCAGTGCGGGCCATGCTGATGGAAAAGATGGAAGTCAGCGAGAGCGATGTTTACGAAGTGGAGGGTCTGCTCAACCTCAAAGATTTGATGTCCTTCTTGTCGTTGCCCTTGCCAGACCATAAGGATGAACCTTGGTCGTCAATTGTGCCGCCTCGTTTACAGTCTCTCCATGAATCGCCTGAGGAGGGAGAAGATATTTTCTCCATCATTCGGCGAGGAGATATTTTAGTCCATCATCCCTATGAGTCGTTTAGCGCTTCTGTAGAGCGATTCATTGCCCTGGCCGCCCTCGATCCGCAGGTGCTGGCCATCAAGATGACGCTGTATCGCACTTCAGGCGATTCTCCCATCGTCAAAGCCTTGATCACCGCTGCCGAAAACGCCAAACAGGTTGCGGTATTGGTGGAATTGAAAGCCCGTTTTGATGAGGAGAACAACATCAACTGGGCCCGCAAGTTAGAGGAAGCCGGGGTGCATGTGGTCTACGGCTTTGTGGAGTTAAAAACCCACACGAAGGTCGTCCTGGTGGTACGGCAGGAGGGGATGGGCGGCAGTTCGCTGCAAGAAACGCGCATCCGTCGCTACGTCCACATTGGGACAGGCAACTATAATCCCAAAACCGCCAAGCTCTATACGGATCTGGGGTTACTCAGCTGCCAGGAAGATTTGGGCGCAGATTTGACCGATTTGTTTAACTACCTGACGGGGTTTTCGAGACAGCGATCGTACCGCAAAATTCTGGTGGCTCCGGTTAATTTGCGCGATCGCATGGTTGCCCTGATCCAGCGGGAAGCCGAGCATTGCCGCAACGGCAAACCGGGTCGGATCATTGCCAAAATGAATTCTTTAGTTGACCCAGACATTATCAGGACGCTATATGAGGCCTCTCAGGCGGGGGTTCAAATTGATGTGATTGTGCGGGGCGTCTGCTGCTTGCGACCGGGCATCAAAGGCGTGAGCGAAAATATCCGCGTGATCAGCATCATCGGCCGGTTTCTGGAACACTCACGGATTTTTTACTTTCCTAATGATGGGCAAGAAGAAATCTACATTGGCAGCGCCGACTGGATGACCCGTAACCTCGATCGCCGGGTAGAAGCCGTGACTCCCGTTGAAGATCCCAAGCTGATTCAGGAATTAAAAGACATCCTGGACATTCTGCTCAAAGACAACCGTCAAGCCTGGGAAATGCAATCCGATGGGTCTTATGTCCAGCGCCGCCCATCCGATGCAGAACCCGAACGCAGCGCTCAAAAAATTCTCATGCAGCAGGCGCTTCAGGTGGCAAATCCTCAAAAAACTTAGAACAGCTGCAGCGGCATTGCTAACATCCTGCCGCTTCACAGGAACCTCAATTTTCCGCCATAGACTCGTAGGCGGAACAATAAAAGCGGCGATCGCATCATCGAGCAGCATCAGCACCCGATAGATGCGATCGCCACGAGGTGAAATTATGAAGCGTCCGCCTCTTCTCTACGGGTTGATTGGGCTACTCACAGGCAGTGCTGCGACAGCCCTGATTCTATGGCTCACCGTCCAGCCTTTTTCTAAAGTTTCTCAAGCCTCTCCTCAGCCGTCTCCAGCGTCCCCGTCTCCCACCGTTCCCGGACTAGGGGGCATGATGGGGCAGCCGGATCAGCATTTCATCGTCATGATGATTCCGCATCATGAAGGGGCGATCGCCATGGCAGACCTGGCACTCCAGCGATCGCAGCG
>DATNOY010000525.1:0-4087 GCA_036703495.1 Coleofasciculaceae cyanobacterium | reverse complement strand
GTCAGGTGCGTTGTTCCCTCATCATTCAGCCGGACAAAATTATTGCCGGATTCTGTGGTGGTTTTATGAGGGTTTTCAAAGCGGTTGAGCACAGGGATGATCAGGGTATTGTGCTTGGCTAAGCCATGAAAATGACCCAGGTTAGGCTTGGTTGCCAGATAGATGATGGTTTCAATATGGCCCAAGGCGCGTTTGGCTTGGGTCAAGTCAGGTTGAGCCCCATAGAGATTGCCACCCAGACACAGCAGCGAGTCTACCTGGTGCTCGTCGGCTGCTTCAATTAAGGCGCGGGTATCGTAGCCCTCAGGCAGATCAAGCGATCGCCCCAGCAAGGTTTCCAACGCCTGCTTAATTTCTTGCTTCAGCTTAGTAGTGACCCCCATGGATCCAAACCCTTGGACATTGGAGTGTCCTCGGATCGGCATTGTGCCTGCGCCTTCTCTGCCGACATTGCCCGACATAATCGCAGTGTTGGCAATGCTGTAGATATTATCAACAGAGTTATCGTGCTGGGTTGCCCCCATGGCCCAGGCAAATACGGCTCCCTTCGCCCTGGCAATGATCAGGGCAGCCGCTTCAATTTCTACCTGAGACACGCCGCAAGTTTCCGTAATCACTTCCCAGGGCGTTGCCTCAGCGTGAGCAATCACGGCTTCCCAGTTTTCGGCATGGGCTTGCAAAAACTCTAGCTTGGCCAAACCTTTCTCAAGTAAAGCTTTTTGGATGCCCACAAATAGAGCCGTATCGCTACCCGGAATCAGCTGAAGATACAGCGAGGCAATGTCTGAACCGGGAATTAAAGACTTGATGGGGAAAGCCGGAGAGCCAAATTTGACCAGACCTACTTCCACGACTGGATTAACGATGATCACCTTACCGCCGCGATCGCGCAGCTTGATCAACTCGTTCATCAGCCGAGGGTGATTAGAAGGCGAGTTTGCGCCAATCAGCACCACACAATCAGCATGTTTGAGACTTTCCAGGCTAACCATTGAGGTGCTGGTGCCAAATACCTCTTTTAAGCCCACCGTGGAAGGAGAATGGCACAGATCCGAACAGTCTGCCAGGTTATTGGAACCCAGCGTCCGCATCATGAGCTGCAGCAGGTAAGCAGCTTCGTTGGACGATCGCCCTGAGCTATAGGAAGCCACGCGCTCCCGAGGTTTGCGAAACGCGGCGGCGGCAATTTGATAAATCTCGTCCCAGGAAATCCGCTCGTAGTGGGTGCTGCCCGCCCGGAGAATGACAGGATAGCTGAGCCGTCCCAGGCGATCGGCTTCTAGAGAAGTCAGAGTTTGCAGTTCTGCTACACTATATCGAGCAAAAAAGTCGTTGGCGACTGGCGGCATGATTTCCGCCGTAATCGCTTCCACACTTTTCATGCAGCGCTGCAGCTTTTCTCCTTCTTCGTTAGTAAATCCTCCCTTCTGCCCCCCGGTACCCCAGGCACAAGAGAGGCAGGCGCTGTGGTGCAGCAGCGTTTTCCAAAGCTTCGGGCCTTGGGGAGCTAACGTATGCTCGGCCCAATATTCAATAATGGACAACCCGCCGCCAATCTCCGGTGAATTCTGATCTTGCTGAATCAGCCCTTTAGCGCGATCGTCCGTCGCCTGGGAAGCCAGTTCTGCCTCCGACTGCGTGCCCCTATCCATCTCTGATTTCCCTCGCTCAGTTTGTCTGATCCGTGCGTCTGACTTGCCCGCCCGCCAAAATCGGCAGTTCTCAAAAAGAATTTACCGCAATTCATGATCAGAGACAGTAGCCGTTAGAGAGATTTGAGATTGTGAGGTGCAGCTTGGCTGAAAATAGGCGCGGGCTGTCCAGCTGTTCGGGTGCAGCTCCTAGCTTTATTCTCGGGTGTCTGTCACTCGCCAGCTCAGCTTGAGATTGAGCCAGAAATTCCAGACTGTGACAATGGCGATCGCCAGCAAGTTAGCCAGATAACGGTTGATGCCCAGTACGTTGAACAGGAAGTTCAGCAGTAGCACGTTGAGGATGAGTCCGGCTAAGCAGACTAAATTAAACTTGATAAACCGTCGGAGCCGCTGACGTTTCCCCCTTTGGCGGCTAGAGATATCTCCAAACGTCCAGCGATCGTTCCACAGGAAGTTGTTGATAATGGCGATTTCGGAGGCAATAATTTTGCTGCGAGTTAAGCCCCAAGCTAAGGTTGCAGGATCACTCAGTAAATAAAACATGACCATGTCTACGAACACGCCGCTCAACCCAACTAACCCGAATCTTATAAAGCGACGGAAGGGCAAATTCTGTTTGAATGAGCTGAGGCGTCCGTGAGGGCTAGTCAATCTGAGCTTCACCAAATGCATCAAATATTCTACATACTGCTTCCAAGTGACTTTGCTTTCGCCCTCTTTGCGCTCTTGAAAGACATAGCCCACTTCAGCAACATCCTCGATATCGCCACGCCCTAGCACTTCCAGAAGAATCTTGTAGCCCAAGGGATCTAGCGTGCAGCCGCTGACAGCGCTACGGCGCACCATAAAGTAGCCACTCATAGGGTCAGAGACCCGACCGACTACGCGAGGTAAAACAATCAAACCTAGCACTTGTGCCCCACGGGACAAAAAACGGCGGGTGGGGCTCCAATCGCTAACGCCGCCGCCTTCGGCATTGCGGCTGGCTACGGCTAAATCGGCTCCTCGGTCGATCGCATTCAGCAGGTTCAACAAAACCTCAGGCGGGTGTTGTAAATCCCCGTCAATCACACCCAGCACCTCGCCTTGTGCCACTTGCCAGCCCCGAATTACGGCCGTAGACAAGCCGCGCTCTTGCTGTCGCCGCATCACTTTTAGCTGAGGATAGTCAGACATGAGCGCCTGCGCCAGTTCCCAAGTTCGGTCAGGGCTATCGTCATCTACAACAATTAGCTCGTAGTCTTCTGGCAAGGACGGATCCAGCAGAGTAGAGAGTTGATTGACAATCGCTGCAATATTTTTTCCTTCGTTGTAGGTTGGGATAACTAAGGACAATTTAAGCGCTCTTTGCAGTTGCACGGGCTGCTTCAGAGACGGGCTAAAGTCTTGGGATAAGTTAGCGTCTAAAGCAGGAATTTGCAGGGCTCCTGAAGGTACTGGTAGCAAAGTTTTTGCAGAATCAATCACCATGTTGCACCAATGATTTTAAGGAGGGTTAACAGCAAAGCAGTCGGTTGCTGAAGATCGGTTGCTGAAGAATTGAGATCCCCAGTTTTAGCCAGCGGATAAATACGCTAATACAGATTCTTCAGTGAAAGCTACTTTCCTACTCAAGAACTTAGGAGCGTGAGATGCTCATCAACGCTCAATGAGCCATCTGAAAATGGGCGATCTGAAAAGGCAATTAGCGATCGCAACTTTAATGCTGCCGACTTCATCAGCAGAAACTTCCTTTTAAGTACTGACATAGAGCGGAGTCCCTCGTCAAGTCGGGCAAGATAATACTAAAAAAATATGTTAAAAAGTAGACTACCCCCTAGGGAGGTTGTTTTTTGAAAACAGTTGAGCTGCAAACGTCCGCTTTGGCAGACCCTCTGCCTATAGGCATAGACAGCATCTTCTTATTTAATTTTTAAAATCCATTCATCCCAAAAAAAGTTCGAAGATTTTTAAGATCACTAGTTATTTGCATTGTTTGTATGAAAGTTTTATGAAACTCTGATCAGTTATCCGGATAAAGCGAGATGCTATTGATTGTGCTCAGTAGCTTCAGTCTTCAAAGATTGAAGTTTGGCAAAAAGCTAAATATGAGTCAATCTTGAATAAGAGATGAAGATTAAATTGAGCCCCTAGAGGCTTCTTGGAAAATTAGTCTCATAACCTGAAAAATGTAGATGGGATAAGCATCTTAGCCAGATCTAAGGCTTTGGTAATTTTCAGGAGTGTATCTGTCTCGAAATTTCTAGGAAACATCTTGAATTAAAATGCATTCCCTTAGAAAGGATTGCAGATTGATTAAGTGGCATAGGCTTTAGCCTATTTCTCGGCTTGAATCTTGTCGGGTTAAGCCACTTTTATTAACGGGCGTTTGAAAATCTCATATGTTTTGCATTTGCCATCGGTATTCTCTGATTTCAAAAAACTGAGAATAG
>DATNOY010000524.1:0-3825 GCA_036703495.1 Coleofasciculaceae cyanobacterium | reverse complement strand
CATACAAGGATTCCACAATACCGCCGCGATAGCTGACGAATTGACCGGCCGTTGCGTCAACGGCTTTATTAGTCGTGTCCGCTTCTCTCGCAACACCGCTATACACCTGAAAGTATTCATCGTCACCGAGCTGGTAGAGGGAATTGACCGGCTTAAAGTAGTAGGTGAGGGCGTAAGAGCGAGCCGCCACCGCTTGAGCTTTCAGCGCTTCCATAGGCCAACTGGGCGAAACTTCGCTAGCGACAACGCTATAAAGATATTGCCTCAGGTTGACAAAGTTGACGCCCCACAGATGGCTATCGTTGACCGCCAGCAGCAACCTGCCTCGGTAGGTGCGATCGCCCACGGTCACGGCACCGGCAGCCGATGGCTCTACCCAGGCCAAAGATGGCAACTCTAAAGCATTCAGGCTGATCGATTGTCCATTGGCTTGAACGGTGTAAGATTCACCTGCCGCCAGGGAGCCTAAATGCTTACCGTTTTCATCAATTAAATCGGCGGGGGTATCCACACTCAAAGTCAAAGCAGACACCCCCTTGGCGATCGCTACCCGCATTTCAATGAGAGAATCTACCGATGCCAGGGAAGTCTCAAACGCCGCTTTGGCCTGTTGATTCATAGATTGCTGCTCGGGCGTCAGGGACGGCTCGGCTTGAGGCTCGGCTGCAGGGGTAGCAGAATTCCGAGAGGGTGCAGCGGCAGCTTTGGGAGAGGCAGACGGACTGGCAGTCGGCTGCGGCTCAGGCGAAGCGGGCGTTATTTTTGAGGCGATGGGCGATGGGGTTGGCATGGGGCTTGCCACCACTGAGGTAGGAGCAGGCTGCGATCGCCCGCTCAACAGAAACGTACTCCCCAAGGCCAGCAGCCCTAGGAGTGGCAGAAGAATCCAGAGGCGCTGCTTCAGCAACTTGAGAATGAGGGGCTGTCCTTTCATTTTGCTAGGAGTTGAGCATCAAGATCAGGTGACGCATAAGGCATATACCGTTGCCCTAATACGATCTTTACCCGCAGCAGATCCATAAAGTCTTGGTATAGACCCTGGGTAGCTTTATCTATTCTTTACATTCCCCCTAGATTTTAAGGGATAGAGGGTTAATATGTTACAGTTCGCAACATATAATAGGAAGGTCAATCAGTTTTAGATTTAGGTTAGGGATCTGGGACTGCAGAGAGGATGGCGATCGCCTAGCAGTTTTTACCCGAGTGCATGTGGTTATCTGGAGCGAAACCTGAAAAGGGGAACGCTGGAGGTATATCCTTGGGTTCAGGCTGTAGACTGATCAGAGTCACTGTGGTTTCGGCTGTCCAAAGTCTAAGATGACCAACGTTTCAGAGGGTAGAGCGTTACATGCGGGTTGCGATCGCTGGAGGCGGGTTGGCTGGGCTAGCTTGTGCCAAGTATCTTGTGGATGCCGGACATACACCGATTGTGCTAGAGAGTCGGGATGTTTTGGGCGGCTTAGTAGCGGCTTGGAAAGACGAAGAAGGAGACTGGTATGAAACAGGACTCCATGCTTTTTTCGGTGCTTATCCCAACATGCTGCAACTCATGAAAGAGTTAGGCATTGAAGACCGGCTGCAGTGGAAAGAGCATACGCTGATTTTTAACCAGCCCGAAAAACCTGGAACCTACTCTCGCTTTGATGTACCTGACATTCCAGCGCCCTTCAATGTAATTGCGTCGATTATCAACAACAATGACATGCTGACCTGGGAGCAAAAGATTCGCTTTGCGATCGGCTTGCTGCCCGCGATTGTCCGGGGACAAAAGTATGTCGAAGACATGGACAAGTACAGCTTTTCGGAGTGGCTGCAGCGCCAAGGCGTAGGCGAACGGGTCTCTAGCGATGTGTTTATTGCTGCCTGCAAAGCGCTCACCTTTATCAATCCGGATCAAGTGTCTTCAACGATTCTGCTGACGGCATTGAATCGATTTTTGCAAGAGCGCTACGGCTCTAAAATTGCCTTTTTGGATGGTTCTCCAACTGAAAGACTTTGCCAGCCCATTGTTGATTACTTTACAGAACGCGGGGGCGAGGTTCGCCTGAATGCACCGCTCAAAGAGATTGTGCTGAATGCAGATGGCACAGTGAAGCACTTTTTGATCCGAGGGCTGAATGGGGCGGCTGACGAGGTGCTGACAGCCGATGTTTATGTTTCGGCCATGTCGGTAGATGTCATGAAGGTGCTGACGCCTACCCCCTGGCAGCAAATGGACTTTTTCAAAAAGCTGGAAGGTCTGGAGGGTGTGCCTGTGATTAACCTGCATATCTGGTTCGATCGCAAATTCACCGATATTGACCAGCTTTTGTTCTCTCGCTCGGAGTTGCTGAGTGTCTATGCTGACATGAGCATTACCTGCAAGGCTTATGAAGATCCCGATCGCTCGATGCTGGAATTGGTGCTAGCTCCGGCCAAAGATTGGATCGACAAGTCGGATGAGGAAATTATTGCGGCAACGATGCAGGAGCTAGAGCGGCTGTTCCCGCAGCATCTCTGTGGCGATGATCCGGTGAAGGTGCGCAAATACAAAGTGGTGAAGACGCCACGCTCGGTCTATACCGCATCGCCAGGTCGGCAAGCTTTCCGTCCTACCCAGGAAACGCCGATTGCCAACTTTTTCCTGACCGGTAGCTACACCATGCAGCGCTATTTAGGCAGTATGGAGGGGGCCGTTTTGTCTGGAAAAATGGCGGCTGAAGCAATTAGTCGTCAGCCTGTTAGTCCTCCACCCACCGCCAAGGATTTGCAAACCGTTGCCTAAAACCTCATTTTTGCGAAAAAAATTGGTCAATTTAATGGGCGATCGCTTAATAAATGCTGTTTCGTGGCACTGCCATAGGAGAATAACTGATAGCTGATTGCTCCGAAGTAATAGCTCCGAAGTTAAACCCTCAGCGTCAATGTAATGCTGCAACTGCCTGAATCTCCCCACGTAACTACTCTAACTTCCTTGGACAAAGCCTACGAATTCTGCCGTCAGATTACGGCAGAGTACTCCAAGACGTTTTATCTAGGAACCCTGCTGATGTCCGAGGAAAAGCGTCGGGCCATCTGGGCAATCTATGTTTGGTGTCGGCGCACTGATGAATTGGTCGATGGCCCCAATTCTGCAGAGACCACCAACGCTACCCTGGATCAATGGGAAGAAAACCTAGAAGCCCTATTTGCCGGACAGCCAATTGACGACGTAGATGTAGCGTTAGTCGATACTCTGGAGCGCTTTACCCTCGATATCCAGCCCTTCCGCGACATGATTGCCGGACAACGGATGGATCTGTACCGATCGCGCTACCAAACCTTCGAGGAATTGGAGCTTTACTGCTATCGCGTTGCGGGCACTGTAGGCTTAATGTCTACGGCTGTGATGGGCGTAGATAGAAGCCGAGGTACAGCGCCCTGGGATCAAGCCCAGCCGCAAGTCAATCCAGAACCGAAGGCCATTGCCCTAGGGATTGCCAATCAGCTAACTAACATCCTGCGAGATGTTGGAGAAGATGCCCGGCGGGGACGAATTTATTTACCTCTCGAAGATTTGGAGCGGTTTCAGTACTCTGAAAAAGATTTGTTTAATGGCGTAGTGGACGATCGCTGGCGGGCCTTAATGCAATTCCAGATCGAGCGGGCTCGCCACTTTTTCACCGAAGCAGAGCAGGGGGTGAGGTTGCTCAGTCCTGACGCGCGGTTTCCGGTTTGGGCCGCTCTGATGCTCTATCGCGGCATCTTAAATAGGATTGAGCAAAATCAGTACGATGTGTTTCGGAAACGGGCTTATGTCCCCAATTGGCAAAAGTTTCTCTACTTGCCTTTGGCGAAGCTCAAGGC
>DATNOY010000523.1:0-3161 GCA_036703495.1 Coleofasciculaceae cyanobacterium | reverse complement strand
CGAGAACTGCTTGATGACGCAGTGGGTGTTCAGGCGATCTTCATCTTGCGCCAAATAAGTTCTGCCAAAGCCTCCTTGTCCTAAAGGCTTCACCGCCCGATAGCGCCCTCTTAGAGCAATTAGAGGCGACCCGCAATTTTGACAAATTTTGGAATCATCAGAATTTAGGGGCTTCTGGCATTGAGGATTGATACAGCAGATCATGGCGGTGGTAGCGCACTGGGATAATCAAGGAATGAAAGTTACCGTCTTGGATTCTCACCCTGCCCTCAGGAAGAGTCTTCCTGGCGGATTAGGAACAATCACTGGCAATGCAGTTGATGATCGAGCTACCCAAAAACGAGACCCCAGTCCGTCAGCATAAACTGGCGAGCCTTAATCTTGTCGATCGCCGCATCTGGCTGGTCTACAAGATAAACGGGTCACTCACATGCTGACAAAGACAGAAACAAATAGAATCTATTTCAAATCTTAAACGGATTATAAAATTTTAGATGGAGGATTCTGGTCTAGTCCCAGAATTAGTGATTTTTTCGTCACTTTTCAAGCCGGATTGCTGCAATTGCACGATCGCCTGACGAAATCCTAAGACAACCAGCACATTAGCCAGGGTCAGAAAAGACTCTGCGCTCCCATGCAGCCAGTCCACATTGGCCAAAGATGTGCCATAGTGCACCTGAGCGTAGATGCCAGCAGGAATGGTGACTGCCACAAAAACCAGCGTCATGTAAAAGCCGATGAGCGCTAGTCGGGGGGTTTGCTGCGATCGCGTCAAAAACCAGAGAAACCCGAGATAGGGAAAGAGGGATAGCCCAAAAAGAGTGGTCTGGGACATGGGAATCTGGGACATGGAGGTCGGGGAAGATAGAAAGAGCAGAACTTAGGCTTTTGGTTTCTGGCTTCTGGCCGGTGAAGCATACCAAATCCACCCAGCAGCAACACAAAGTGTGATATTGCCCACTAAAGTCATGGCTGCCTGCAGGGTGACAACCCACTCCAGGGATTTGGCATTGTCAAAAAAATGCCAGGTGCAGGCACACATGGCGCTGATCAGCGCGGGCAGCATGGCAAAGGAGAGCAATCGCCAAGACCGGTTTTGACTAATTTCGCCATAAGTCCAGATCAGCCAAATCGCCACAATCCACTCAAGGACGCTAGAAACATGAATGATCCAAGTCGGAATCGAAAGTGCATGCATTTCAAGTATTCAACGAGCAAGTCTTAAATCCTAAATTAATTTACGGCATTTCACTCAGCCAAATGCCGGTATTGTAAGGATTAGTTGCGTTGGGTTCAGGAATGCGGGCAGTTTTGTGTGGCTACTATGGCATGGGCAATGGCGGGGATGAAGCCTTATTAGCAACCTTGCTGCAAATGTTGCCCCCGCATGTTCAGCCCATTGTCCTTTCAGGCAACCCTCAAGAAACTTACGATCGCTACCACGTTGAAGCCTGTCCTCGCAAATCAGCGGCAGTTGTTCAAACCTTACGACGAGCCGATGCCTTTATTTGGGGTGGAGGCAGCTTGATGCAAGATACCACAAGCGCCATCAACCCCCTCTACTATGGTGGACTCATGGGTTTGGCGCAGCGCATGGGGTTACGAACGATCGCTTGGGCCCAAGGCATTGGCCCGTTAAAGCGATCGCTGAGCCAAAAAATTGCCCGTTATGCCTTTGCTGGGTGTACTGCGGTGAGTGTGCGAGACAGTGGCTCAGCAGCGCTATTAGCCAACTGGAAGATTCCGTTTACCCTGGCTCCCGATCCGGTCTGGGCCTTGCAATCGATCGCCGTCCCCGGATTGGCTGATCTGCCAGCCCCTAGAGTGGCCGTTGCTTTGCGATCGCACCCTGCTTTAACGGCTCAACGCCTAGAGGTGCTGACCCGAGCACTGATTGATTTTCAGAAAGCGACCGCAACCACGGTTTTGCTCATTCCTTTTCAGCCAGCCCAAGATTTGGCGATCGCCCAAGCGATCCAACCCCACCTGCCCGGAGTCAGCCAAATCTTAACGCTATCTGACCCACAGCAGCTAAAAGGCGTTTTCAAAGGCGTTGAAATGACGATCGCCATGCGCTTGCATGGGCTAATCATGGCAGCCGCTTCGGAGTGTCGATGTTTTGCGATTAGCTATGACCCCAAAGTCTCGCAGCTAATGCAAGATTTAGATTTGCCGGGTTGGGAACTCGATCAAATGCCGACCGATGCCATCCAGATCAGCCGAGATTGGATTGACTTGTATGCTAATGGCGATGCAATTTCCAACGATCGTCTCTTCGCTTTGGTCAATCGAGCCTTAATTCATCAGGAAATCCTGCAGCAAGCCTTAAATTAGCTGGAAAAAACAAAGATTTAAAAAGGTAAATGAGCTATATTTACCTGACGCCAGGACACGACCGTAAATTCTTTCGAGACTAATTAATTCAGCAGGCTGGATCAAGCAGTGGATTTACCCCTAACCTGTTCCTAAATTCTGTTTTTGTGCTACCAAGGTAAATGTCTAATTTGATGGAGTCAACGCAGGTCGTGCTGAGAGCGTGACGATAGGTACTGAGTTTTTGTTGGATGATGGCTGAAGTTTATTGAACTGTCCAAAGATATGCCTTTGAGTGAGAGCTATGAGTGAATCAAACGCCCCGTTCAATCCTCCAGGTCAACCTGAATCAGCAGATTCAACCCCCGATTGGGAAAATCCTTTCGCGGATCTTGCTGAAGAAATGAATTTGCAAGGCGATTTATCGGTAGAAGACCTGCTGTTTGAGACGGACGTTAAGGCTCTTCCTCAGAATGTAGAGCAGTCGCCCGCAGGTGCAGCCGATGTTACACCTGCTCGCTCCACCTCGACTCCCGTTGATCCGACAGTAACAACCGCCGCTTGGTCAGAGAATACCGTCCATTCCACTGAATCTGCTACTGAGTCTGCTGATGTGACTGACTTGATTAGCCTGATTCAAGAACTGAATCAATGCAACAGCGTTTTGCTCGATCGGGTGTCACAGCTTGAGGAAGCCTTAGAGAGTAGCCAAATGGCTCTCCAGGCTGAAGTGGGGCGATCGCAGGACTATCAATTACTCAATCAAGCCCCGATTAATCAAGCCCCGTCCCATGCCCATTCTGGCACTTCAAACCCCGCCGATTTAGCATCAGCCCAAGAGCAGATTA
>DATNOY010000522.1:0-2394 GCA_036703495.1 Coleofasciculaceae cyanobacterium | reverse complement strand
GATTGCCTTCTCCAACAAGCGTTGGTTGCACTTCTTCATGCTGTTTGTGCCGGTGACGGGTTTGTGGATGGCTAGCATTGGCATCGTCGGTTTGGCGTTGAACCTGCGGGCGTATGACTTTGTCTCTCAGGAGTTGCGAGCCGCTGAAGACCCTGAGTTTGAAACCTTCTACACCAAGAACATTCTGTTGAACGAGGGCATCCGCGCTTGGATGGCTCCTCAAGACCAGCCTCACGAAAACTTTATATTCCCCGAAGAGGTATTGCCACGTGGTAACGCTCTCTAGCATGATGGCGGGAAACCGCGACCAAGAATCCTCTGGATTTGCCTGGTGGTCAGGTAATGCCCGTCTAATTAATTTATCTGGTAAGTTGCTGGGCGCACATGTTGCTCATGCCGGTCTCATCGTCTTTTGGGCTGGAGCAATGACCTTGTTTGAGGTCGCTCACTTTGTTCCTGAGAAACCCATGTATGAGCAAGGTTTGATCCTTTTGCCTCATCTGGCAACTTTGGGCTGGGGCGTTGGCCCTGGCGGTGAAGTGATCAACACCTTCCCTTATTTTGTAGTGGGTGTGCTTCACCTGATTTCTTCCGCAGTTTTGGGCTTTGGTGGCATCTATCATGCTATCCGCGGTCCTGAAACGCTGGAGGAGTATTCTTCCTTCTTCGGCTACGACTGGAAAGATAAGAATCAGATGACCAACATCATCGGGTATCACCTGATTTTGCTAGGTCTGGGTGCGTTCTTACTAGTCTTCAAAGCCATGTTCTTCGGTGGCGTTTATGATACCTGGGCACCCGGTGGTGGTGATGTTCGGGTTATCAATAACCCAACTCTCAATCCTGCTGTAATTTTTGGCTATCTGCTCAAGTCACCGTTTGGTGGTGAAGGTTGGATCGTCAGTGTTAACAGCATGGAAGACATCATTGGCGGACACATCTGGGTTGGTTTCATTTGTATTGCTGGCGGTATCTGGCACATTCTGACCAAGCCGTTTGGTTGGGTGCGTCGGGCATTTGTCTGGTCTGGTGAAGCTTACCTCTCTTACAGCTTGGGCGCTCTATCCCTAATGGGATTCATCGCTTCCTGCATGGTTTGGTACAACAACACGGCTTACCCCAGTGAATTCTACGGTCCTACAGGGCCTGAAGCGTCTCAAGCGCAAGCATTAACCTTCTTGATCCGTGACCAGCGTCTAGGGGCAAACGTGGGTTCTGCTCAAGGTCCTACAGGTCTGGGTAAGTACCTGATGCGCTCTCCTTCTGGTGAAATCATCTTCGGTGGTGAAACCATGCGTTTCTGGGACTTCCAAGGTCCTTGGCTGGAGCCACTGCGTGGTCCTAATGGGTTGGATCTAGACAAGATTAAGAACGACATTCAGCCTTGGCAAGCTCGTCGGGCTGCTGAGTACATGACCCACGCACCACTCGGTTCTTTGAACTCTGTGGGCGGTGTGGCTACCGAAATCAACTCGGTAAACTTTGTATCTCCCCGCGCATGGCTGGCTACTTCTCACTTTGTGTTGGGCTTCTTCTTCTTGATTGGTCACTTGTGGCACGCGGGTCGCGCTCGTGCAGCCGCAGCCGGTTTTGAGAAAGGGATCGATCGCGAGACTGAACCCGTACTCTCGATGCCAGATATTGACTAATCTCAGTCTGATCTAGCTGAAGTGTTTTGATACTGAAAAGCTCCTGCCTTGGGCAGGAGCTTTTTTACTGAAAAATTTTCTATTGAATTTGACCGCTAATGAACATTGGTGAGCTATAGATGAAAGTCTTGTAAAACTTGTAACGTTTCCGTATGACGGCAAAAGTCAGCGATCGCGGGTCTTCTGCAATAACCGATCGCCTTCCCTTCTCAAAATCATCCTCAATCTATAACTTGAGGTATCCTTCCCTGCTGTTTTACCATCGCCCCTCCTCTCGTGACAATTGTCTTGCCTTAACCTGCGATTTACCCCCTGCAATGGCATTGTGACTCGATACAATGGCATTGCAACTCAATACAATACGATTGCGAGTCGATACAACGCCATTGCAAGTCGATACAATGCCATTGTGACTCCATACAATGCGATTGCGACTCCATACAATGGCATTGTGAGTCGATACAACGCCATTGCGAGCCGATACAATGCTATGGAGCTTAGACGGCGCAGCTGGAGCTGCAGAGATCAGGGGCAGCGATGAAGATTTGGGTTGATGCTCAACGACCTCCGACTCTGGCAAATTGGCTGTCAGCCACCTTCAGTTTAGAAGCTACTGCTCTACGAGACTTATCACTTCGAGACGCTCAAGATACCGAAATTTTTGAGGCAGAACGAGCCACAAGTGCTGTGGTTATGACAAAAGACAGCGACTTCATCGACTGAGTATGTCGTTTGGGAATACTTC
>DATNOY010000521.1:0-2992 GCA_036703495.1 Coleofasciculaceae cyanobacterium | reverse complement strand
AAGTCCAGAATATTTTTTGAAAGTCTTGCTCCGCGAGACTTTCAAAAAATATTCTGGTTTTAGCCAAGTGCGAACCGCTTGCAAAATTCGATCGGCAATATCGAGAATCCGCTATCGTGCGTCACCAGCAGTAACGAACAGCCTTCCTCTGGGGCAAGGCATTAAATCACTGCCCACCCCATCACACCCCTTTTTGTCCAGTGAGTCCAGGAGTGCGTCGGCTAAGACCCACTTGGGCTGAGCTACTAAAGCCCAGGCGATCGCCACTCGTTGCTTTTGTCCTCCCAAAAGCTGATCTGGGTAATCATCAAGGCGATCGCCCAGTCCCGCTACCTTATGCTGCACCTGCTGACGCTCTTCTTGCTTTGGCACTTCTGGATGCAGCCCTACTACAGCCACTTTCATCAGTTAAAGAAATCCGGGTCAGGACACTCATCACCTGGTAAATGCTGATGGAGGTGACAAAGCCAGGTACGAAGCCTAGCACTGCCAAAATCAGAGCTTCTTGCAAAATCACAAACAGCAGGGTGCGATCGGTCTAGTCCAGTGCTGGCAAGGTGGCATATTCTAAGAGGTGCTCATTAACTCGACTATGGGCGTTGGCTATCGAAATTTTGATCACGTCACTTCGAGCATAACTTTACCCAAAGTGACAACCGTGGTAAAGGGTGCTGCAGGAACCTGTGAACTCTTGCATCTGAGCGCTACAGGGCGCAAACTATCACCAGCCTTAGGCTGTATGAACTGCGGGTCGCTGTAACCCAGTAAGCTAAGTGAATGTTTGCCAAGGTTTCACTTTAAAAGACAATCCATTAAAGACAATCCCTAATTGGCTGTGATTAAGTTAGGGAAAGCGATCGTCATTTAGAAAAAGGAAAACAAGAGCAAAGATCTGGATTCATAATTGGAGTTCCAAGCCAACCCAATCCATCCATAACATCACTACTCGTAGGGATTTCTCCGACTTCATTGCTTATCTTTAAGTGATTGTCTACCCCGTTTTGCCCATTGCCCATCAGACATCTGGACATATTCAAAATTATCCGAGTGGCTGATGCAGTCCTAGACGAACAAACGGTTCCTCATTGAAGTAGCTAGACCTACCATCTGTTATTTCATCTTTAGTGCAGCCGCCCCATCTAAAACAACGGTATAAAAAACAACAGGAAAATATTTAGGGAATGAAGCATAATAGAATGCATATTTCCTGTTGGTTGAGCTTAGATTCGGTAGTTAATGCAAATGGAAATTGCTCTAGTTTTCAATCCGATCCTTTTTTATCTAGTAGCTTGCTTGAGCACAAATAAAAGCAAAGCCTAGGTCAAATAGCTTTAAAGCCAATCTAGTTCAGCAGAAAAATGACCTGAAATAGCTTCATAAAATTAAGTAATCTCCTGGATTCAGCAGAAATCTTTGCCCTTAAAATAGGTCTAAAACTGATTCTGAATCACTGCCTAAATTGCTACCTGAATCACTATAGGGACTCGCAGGGAAATTGAGATTTTAAAACAAATGCAGCTTCTTAAGACTCTGTCAAATATTCATCGCAACTTTATAATTCCTTAGAAACGTCCTCTGGGTTATCAAACCCCTGATGAAGATTGCTTGGGATACTTCTCGATAAGTTAAAGGCTTGGTTAGGATAACAGCCAGGAATTATCGCATGGGTAATTGGGTTGGCAGAAATTTGGCTAGCAGAAACTCCGTTGTCAGATAAGTGGAAACAGGCGATCGCCCTCAGCCAAACTCCAACAGCTTAAAACTCGAATGAATGCAAGTTAAGCTTTGAATGCGAAAGTCTTGACTATTATGATGCTACCGACACTATGAAAATTACGTTCGTTATGGCAAGCGGATTCACCCTCACCGGTGGAGATCGCGTGGTTGCAACCTATGCTGATTATCTGCACAAGCGGGGGCATGAAGTGTTAGTGGTTTCACGACCCCGGCAGACCCGATCTTTTTATGAACGTGTGCGGAGCCTGCTAAAAGGGAAAGGATGGTTGCCAGCTGAAGAGAAAGAAGCTTCCCATTTCGATCATTTAGAGGTTCCTCGCCGTCTAATTGACAGCTTTCGCCCCGTCTCCGATGAGGATTTGCCTGATGCAGATGTTGTGATTGCAACCTGGTGGGAAACAGCTGAATGGGTTAACAACCTCTCCCCGCGTAAGGGTGCCAAAGCATATTTTATTCAACATCATGAGGTGTTTGATTACTTGCCCAAAGACAAGGTTGAGGCAAGCTATCGACTTCCCTTATACAAAATCACGATCGCCCAATGGCTCGTAGATTTGATGCGCACTCGTTACAACGATTCTGATGTGGCACTGGTACCGAACAGCGTTGATCTAACTCAATTTTGCGCAGCGCCCCGTAGCCGACAGCAGGTTCCCACTATAGGGATGACCTATTCCACCGTTCTCTGGAAAGGCTGTGACATCAGCATCAAGGCCTTTGAGATTGCAGCTCAAACCATTCCAAACCTGCGACTTTTGGCATTTGGCAATCATCCACCGACGCCTGATTTGCCTTTGCCTGCCGGCACAGAGTTTTTCTTTAGTCCACCTCAATCAAAGATTAGAGACCTCTATGCCACATGCGATGCCTGGTTGTTTGGCAGCCGCATTGAGGGCTTTGGCTTACCTATTTTGGAAGCAATGGCTTGCCGAACCCCTGTGATTGGGACGCCCGCAGGTGCCGCGCCTGAGCTTTTAGAAAATGGAGCAGGGCTGCTTGTCAATTTTGAAGATCCGGAGGATATGGCTAAGGCCATTATCAGGCTTTATGAACTCTCAGAGGCTGAGTGGAAAGAAATGTCTGATACCGCCTACAAGCGGGTAACAGCTTACACCTTAGATGATGCAACCACTCTATTTGAATCGGCTCTGGATGCTGCAATAGCCCGCTGCCAACAGAGTAACCAACAGATTAAATTTTCTGAAAGCGATCGGCTGAATGCGCTCAATTCTTAGTGGAGAGCCAGTAGAGATCC
>DATNOY010000520.1:0-4099 GCA_036703495.1 Coleofasciculaceae cyanobacterium | reverse complement strand
CATGTTTTCTTTTGTCCCTCTTGGCACAAAATTCATGGTTTCGCGTCACTGGATATTCGCTCAACTCTTAGTATTGCTTGGCGTCATCGGTGGAGGATGCGCTCCCCAAGAAACGACTGTCCCCGAAAAGCTGACGATTGGCATTGTGAGTTATGGTGAACAATCGGTTTCTTTAGATAAGTACGATCGCTTCAAAAACTATCTGGCTCAAGCCACAAAATCGGTAGTGGAGCTAGAGCCGGCCTACAACGAGCTGCAGGCGGTAGAACAGGTAAATCGGAAGAATTGGGATATTGTGTTCGCCCCGCCAGGGTTGGCTGCGATCGCCATCAGCAAAGATCTCTATATCCCGCTGTTCTCCCTAGAAGGCATGAGTAACGTTCAGCGTTGCTTACTGATTGTTCCAGAGAATAGTCCAATTCAAAACTTGGCAGGGTTAGCCAACAAGACGCTGGCCCTAGGACAGCCCGGTTCGGCTGCTGGCTACTATATGCCGCTGTACGATCTCTATGGGTTGACCCTGCGCGAGATTCGCTTTGCCCCTACCCCTAAAACCGCATTGCAGTGGATTAGTGAAGGCACGGTTGATGCGATCGCCTTATCTGAAGAAGATTTCGAGCGCTATGGGCGAGAATTTAGCACAACGAAGTTGAGAATCCTCAGCACCAGCCGTCAGATTCCTCCTGGGCTGGTATTGCTTGGACCCAACACAGAACGTAATGAGCAAGAGCAAATCCAAAAGGCGATGAGAGAGGCACCTGCAGACATTGTCTCAGATGCGGGCTATGTGCCGGATGCTCCTGTGCCGGGATACACGCAATTCATTGAATTTGTCGGCAAAGTCAGACCGCTGGAAGGCAGAGTTCGCCAAAAACCGGCAGTTTTAACCCTGCAACCCTCTGGGAATGCAGAGGCTGGAAATACAGGGACTGGAAATACAGGAACTGGAAATGCCGAGGCTGGAAATGCAGGGACTGGAAATACGGGAAGCGATCGCTCAGCCGTAGAAACTTCTCCCCCTCCCCCGTAAACAGGTGCCATGTAACAATAGGATATAAAGCAAAAAATATAAGGTAAAAGAATATCAAGTCATCCAAAGCAAAATAGATAGAACTAATGCATAAAACTATGGAAACAAGCTGATACTTAATTGAGTCAACTCATAGTTATAAATTTCTTAAAAAAGAGGATAGCTGGATTAACCCTGTTGTTTATGTAGAAGTGTAAAACTATCGAAAGTATTTCAAGCTGCTGCAATCAACGCCCTACCTCACCCTCATCTAATCTTTGAGTAATTCATTCATGGAACAGTCGGAGCGCGGCATGATGACTCAACCTCCATTTCTCAGAGCAGAAATTCCTCCCGGAACTCTAATCGATAGCCGCTATATGATCCAACGACTGTTAGGGCAGGGAGGATTAGGGCGAACTTATCTAGCAGAAGATACGCGCCGCTTTAATGAGTTTTGTGTTCTGAAAGAATTTGCACCGAGCGGCACAGGAGAACATGGATTAGAAAAATCGCGCAATTTGTTTAAACGAGAAGCTAAAATTCTTCACCAAATTCAACATCCACAGATTCCTGAATTTCTAGCTTGTTTTGAAGGCGATGGGCGACTGTTTCTAGTACAGGAATATGTCGATGGACAAACCTATTCCGACCTGCTGCGAGAACGGCAAAAGCAGGGACGCGCGTTTTCAGAAGAGGAGGTGATGCAGTGGCTCAAGAATTTATTGCCTGTTCTGCAATATATTCATGAACGTGGCATTATTCATCGAGATATTTCCCCAGATAATATTATGTTGCCTGCTGGCAAGACGTTACCTGTGCTGATTGACTTTGGGGTGGGCAAGCAAATGTCTGATTTCAAAGATGTGAATCATAGTCAAGCAGGATTTGTCGGGAAAATGTCGCTGGTTGGTAAAGTCGGATATGCTCCTCGCGAACAAATTAGTTTAGGCATCTGTTCTCCCAGCAGTGACCTTTACGCGCTAGGGGTAACGGCGGCCGTTTTGTTGACCGGCAGAGACCCATCCCTGCTGATGGATCAGTATTCTCTGGAGTGGAAGTGGCGTGATTTGGCTCAGGTGAGTGATGCGTTTGCCCAGGTGCTGGATAAGCTGCTAGTGGATACTCCCAAGAATCGTTACCAGACTGTAGAGGAAGTTCTGACAGCGCTGGCTAAGATCGATCGAAGTAGGGGAGTGCCGGGCGCTACCGTGATTGATCCACGGTCTTTAGAGTCCAGGATAGGGCAGGCAGAACCGCCCCGCCCCCGGCAAGCAAGTGAAACGATCGTCAGTTTCCCGGATGAAGATCTGCAGGCTGGGCTGCCTTCTACCCCTTTATCCCGCCACCTAGCAGCATCTAGGGAAAACCCTGCTCATCCTGCCTCTCCTTACCCAGAGCGACAGGCTTCTGTGAATTCGGCATTTATCGATCGCTGTCGCAAGGAATTGGCCTATGTGATTGGGCCGATGGCAAATCTGATTCTCGAAGAAATTCTTGCCAAGAATGCGTCTCTCTCAAAGCACCAACTGGTGGATGCTCTAGAACAGGAAATCCCCGATCCTCAAGGGGCACGAGAATTCAGACGCCGCCTATTATCTTAATCTCTTCATTGCTAGGCGTGATGCAAAATGTTAAAAAATCTTAAGTTAAGACAAAAATTTACAGTTTGGTTGCTGGCTATTCTCGTCGGCGGTTTAGTGCTCAGTGGTCTAGCGCTATCGGCAGTTCTCAGCCGGAATGCTAAAAACGATGTGGCTTCAACCGGGCTGATGCTAATGGAAACCATCACTTCTGTGCGGGAATACACCGACACGCAAGTTAATCCAGAACTGACGGATAAACTGGAGACTAATTTTCTGCCTCAGAGTGTGCCGGGATACTCGGCTCGTGAGGTGTTTGAGATTTTCCGCAAAAATCCAGATTATCGCGACTTCTTCTACAAGGAAGCTACACTCAATCCCACAAATCTAAGAGATAAAGCTGCTGGATTCGAAACAGATCTGGTCAATCAATTTAGGAAAGCAACCGATCTCAAAGAACTGCAAGGCTTCCATTCATCTCCGGGTGGCGATGTTTTCTATGTGGCTCGCCCGTTAACGGTATCAAAACCCAGCTGTCTGGAATGCCATAGTACCCCTGAGGCAGCTCCTAAAAGTATGGTGGAGCGCTACGGCACAGAGAATGGTTTTGGTTGGAAATTAAACGAAGTGGTTGGGGCCAAGATTGTTTCGGTTCCGGCTAGTAAAGTGATCAATAAAGCCTATGAATCTTCCTTGCTGATCTTGGGAATTGTGTTTTTGGTCTGTATTGTCATCATTTTCCTGGTCAATGTGCTGCTCAACCAAAAAGTGATTCGTCCCCTCAAACGGATTACCCGTGTGGCTGAGGAAATTAGTATGGGACGGATGGATACTGAGTTTGAGCAACTTTCGAATGATGAAATCAGCGATTTGGCTAAAGCCTTTAAACGGATGCAGTTAAGTTTAAATATGGCTATGAATCGAATTAACCGCACTAGTGGAGGAACGGGTGTCTAGAGTTTTATCCACAGTTATTGTGCTTATTGTGCTCGGTTGATGCCTCTTTCTACTTTCTGTGCAGCTTACTGGAGCCTTGCTCATGCGCCCTCGGCAAAGTCTTGTGGACCTCTTTTCAACGTTTTTGCAATTTGAATCCGAGCGGTTTAGCGGCTGGGCAACGGATGCAAGACTGCGGCGAAGTATGAAGGCTTGCTTAGCAAACTCCTGCTTAGAAGCGGGAGAGGGTAGCGTTCAACTGAGTCGTTCTGACAAGTTTTGGGCAATTTATTGGTATAAGCTCTGGCAAACTTGCCCAACGGAGTTGGCGCAAGGGCATCTGTCGGCTTACTTGCAAGAGGTCTGCTACTGGGCGACTCAGAAAACGCTGACCCGATTTACGATTACCCAGTACACCTTCTCAGACTGTTTTCAGGTGGCAATTACGCGCCTTGATAAAGTGCTGAAACGCTTTGATCCCACCTATGGCTCGGATTTGAAGACCTATGCGAGTGTGGCCTTTAGTAGGCTGATTCAAGATTTTTTGAAACAGCAGCAGATTATGGATATC
>DATNOY010000519.1:0-3252 GCA_036703495.1 Coleofasciculaceae cyanobacterium | reverse complement strand
AAACCCTCAAAGATCAAGGGCTGTACGACAATACCGACATTTTCATTACGGCTGACCACGGCTTCTCAACGATTAGCAAATCCGTTGTCGATGCTCAGGGTACGAAAGTCAATGACTATGCTTCGACGTTGACTTTCAGTGGTGTTAATCCGGGCTTCCTGCCGCCTGGGTTTGTGGCGATCGATCTGGCTCATGATTTGGGACTGAATCTATTTGACCCCGATCAGGCTACCAAAGCGGCCAATGGCACTTATTCCTACAAACTGCTAGACCCGACTCAAGGACAGCGCCCCAACAATGGCAACGCCCTACTGGCAGCCAGCAGCAGCTTGAGTACCCCCAGTGCGACAACGGTTCCTCCCGCTAAGGTGGTAGTGGCGTCCAATGGCGGATCTGACTTGATCTACGTGCCCGATAGAGACGTAGCCACGGTGCAAAAAGTCGTGGATATCCTTAGCAAGCAAAACTATACTAGCGGCTTGTTTGTGGATGATGCCTTTGGCCCGATCGCCGGCACTTTACCGCTGAGTTCCATCAACCTCAAGGGCACTGCTCAAACGCCTACGCCAGCGATCGTCCTTAACTTCAAGACCTTCTCCACCGATTTGAACAATCCTGCCCAAACCCAGGTAGAAATTGCCGATACAGGGCTGCAGCAAGGGCAGGGCATGCACGGCACCTTTGGTCGTGGCGATACCTTCAACAACATGGCGGCGATCGGGCCGGATTTCAAGCAGGGCTATCAAGACCTGGCTCCTGTAAGCAATGCCGATGTTGCCGTGACGCTGGCGAGCCTTTTGGGCTTACCCATCACCCAGAACGGGACGTTGACGGGACGTGTAGTCAGCGAAGCCCTTAAGGGTGGCCCCAGCAGTGCGGCCACCACAGCGGGATTGCTGCAATCTGCACCCGATGCCAATGGCAATGTCACTTACTTGAACTATCAGCAGGTTGGCAATACTAAGTATTTTGATACGGCGGGCTATGCCGGTCGAACGGTGGGATTGTCTACCGGATTGCTGGATGGCAATGGTGGACAAAAGACCTTCACGATTCAGAAAGGCGATGCGATCGCCATCACAAATTTTGGTGGGATTGGCACGGGCGTGAATCCATCAGCGTCAGTGTTGGCGAACGCTGACACGCTGAAGTTTGTCGGGCCAGATCTGGTCGCCAAGAATCTGCTGCTGGCGCAACAGGGCAATGACCTGGTGCTGTCGTTTGCTGGAGATGCTGCAACGCAAGTGACGCTCAAGAACTTCAAGCTGGAAGATCTAGATAACCTGACTCAGGCAACCGGAGCCAGCGTCAACTTTGCCAATCTTTTGTTTAATGGTCAAACCAGCCCTCAAGACAGCTTCGATGTGATTAACGCCGACTCGACCCAGAACTTCATCTGGAACCGTAATTCGGTGACGTTTCTCAATAGCTTGAACAATGCAGTCAAGGGGTTGAATAACTCTGATGATGGGATCAATGGCGGCGACGGCAATGACCTGATCGAAGGGTTGAGTGGCAATGACCTGCTGCGGGGCGGTATTGGCAACGATACGCTGGTGGGCGGTTTGGGCACTGATACCTTGACGGGTGGCTTAGGCAAAGACCGCTTTATCCTGGCAGCGGGTCAAGGCACCGATACCGTCACTGATTTCAATGCTAAAGAGGGCGATCGCATTGGGCTGTTGGGCAACCTCACCTTTGAGCAACTCAGCCTGGTGCAAGGCACTGGCGGCAACGCCAACGATACGCTGGTGAAAGTAACGCAAACTGGCGAAGTGCTGGCAATTCTGCAAAACACGAAAGCAAACAGCGTGGATGATACGGCCTTTGAGGTGGATGGCAGCAACTATCAGCCGCTTCCCCAAGGCGTAACGCAGTTGGTGGGACGCGCGGTATTACCGGCAGCTACCTTTGCGGCTGGCCCAACTTCAGGTCAATTCCTGACGCTGAACAACGACGGCACAATTGGCACCTTAAGTGCGAATGGCGAAACTGTACCCTTTGTCACCCCTAATGGGCAGCCTGTCCAAGGGTTTTCGGCAGTGCTTCCCGGACCCAAGGCGGGCACCTACTTGGTCATGGTTGATAATGGCTATGGCACCAAGGCAAACTCTCCTGACTCCCTGCTGCGTTTCTATTCTGTCGAAACCGACTTTGCCACAGGTAAGGTTTATCCGGTTGATCTGCAAACGGGCAAACGGCTGGATAGCTTCAGTAACCAGAGTTTCTTTCAGCTCAACGACAAAAACGGCAAGCTGAAAGGGTTGCAAACAATCGTCGCTGACCAAGCTATTTACCCCGGCAGCGACAAACTGACGCCGGGCGGCATCCCGGTAGACCCAGCGATCAAATCAGGACGGTTGTTGACCGGCGCTGATTTTGACCTGGAATCTTTCCGGCGGGTAGCAGATGGCACGTACTGGTTTGGCGAAGAATTTGGGCCTGATCTGCTGCATGTGGGCGCAGATGGCACGCTATTGGAAGCGCCGATCGCCACCCCGAATCTACTCAAACTGGACAGCAATCCGCTCGTGCAGTCTCCGGACAACCCTGCCTTTGCTAACCTCAGCGAAGCGGATAAGGTCAAGTCTGCGAATTTGCCCCGCTCTAAAGGTTTTGAAGGCATGGCGCTCAATGCCGATGGCACCAAGCTGTATACCTTGCTAGAAGGACCGCTGACTGCCGATGCAGAGCAAAACCGTCTGCTGATCTATGAGTTTGACCTGAAGACGGAGCAGTACACTGGCAAAGTTTACAGCTACAAGCTGAATGCTCCCTTTCCTAGCCGGGCGATCGGCGATATGACCGCCATTAACAATCATGAATTCTTGATCATTGAGCGCGACAACGGGCAGGGAGATGCCAGCAATCCAGCCTTCTCCAACCCCGCCACTTCCAAGAAGATCTACAAGATCGACATCAACAAAGTGGATAGCCAAGGCTTCGTGCAGAAAAAGTTGGTGGCAGATTTGTTGAATATCGCTGACCCAAATAACTTGGGGGGCAATGGCACCAAAAATGGTACATTCACCTTCCCCTTTACCACGATTGAGGATGTGCTGCCGCTCGACCAGCAAACGCTGCTGGTGATTAACGACAACAACTATCCGTTTAGCGTGGGTCGTACTGCTGGAAAAGCCGATGCCAACGAGTTTATCGAAATCAAGTTGAGCAAACCGCTCGACCTGTAAAGCCGATCGCACTCCGGTTGGGCAGCACCGCTCCTACGGCGCTTTGCGCTGGATGAAGTGT